>JAIPBB010000021.1 GCA_021739805.1 Saprospiraceae bacterium
CTGTAGGAATACAAATAAAATTGTTTGAAATTAAACCATAATCAGTTGATGGATTACCTGCAACAATCTGGCCTCCAGAGCCATCACCAGCACAATAATTCAAAATAATACCGGCTTTATTTGATGTTCCATTAATAATTATATGATTTTTTTGTATTCTTTGAGCATAGTTCGAATACTCCAGAATGATACCTCCAATTTCTGAACCTGAAGTTCCACTTTCAATGTAATTTGATATGGCATGGGGAGAATCTTGATTTGAAATTTCAATTCCGGCATAATTGAAATTCATTATTTTATTTCCTTCAATAATATTTGAAATTTCATCAATCGGAGAATATCCATCAGATATTCCATACAAACTAATTCCAAACGAACCATTCATTATTCTATTATTTTTGATGGTTTGCATATGCTCTGTGGAATTTTTAGGGTTATATATAATAGCGAAGTCATCACTGCTTGATGTAGTTACTAATCCTTCAAGGTGGTTGTTTTCAATGCTGTTTAAATAAGCACTGTCAGTAAAAACAACAACATGCCCATAGGACGAACTTAAGTTTTTTATTGTAATTTGCTTGAAAGAAATATGATGACAATGATTGAACTGAACAACAAAATTTTTATTTGATTCTATTGGTGCATATTGTAATATCACCGATGAACTGTCATCGTTTAAGGATTTAAATGTAACAGTATTTGAAGCATAAGTTCCGCTAATGTTATCAATGTTAACTTGTTCATTATAAGTACCTGGAGCAATATTAATAGTAACTGCACCACTTACTCCACAACTCATTAATGCATTAACAGCTTGTGAGAAGGATGCAAAATCAGATGAAGTGCCTCCAATTTGATAGGTTCCTGACATTGCATTACATGCAAAAATATCTTTTGCAATTGTGTCATTGCTTCTGTTTTGATCTGTAGTCAGGTCAACTAATGCAATAATTGGATAATTGCCAAAAGTTGACATATTAGCAGTAGTTGTAAAGGTATGGTTCAATGTATCACCCGGCATAATTGTTTGATAAATAGTTTGTGTGATATAAGTTGAACCTCCATTTATTGAATATTTTACAGGAAAATTACCTTGACCTGACAATCCTTTATTTACTACCTGGATTATTACTTGAACACTAGATGATGGTGCAGTTCCGCTTATAGGGGCAATAATTTCTGTAATTGCCAAATCATTTGATGAGGGCGAAAATTCATCGGCACCAATATCCGGTGTTATTATATTTCTTGTATCTCCATCAATATCATCTGTAACTGTTGGAATTGGAGTTCCTGATCCATTTAGGCTTATTGCAGTTGTATGTAGATCATTATTGCTGTTAAAACCAGGATGCACCGAAATCGAATTTGGTGATCGGTTTGTTGCTGTCTTCCATGCAGAAAGGTTTGTAATATTACTTCCCCAATATCCAATATATATTCCACTTGAATAAAGATTGTTGTAATTTGTTACTGGTATATTAGTTGAGTAGTTTGTATAATATGCCTTTCCTCCGGCAGTGTTTGCAAAGTTATTGTTCAAAACATACACCTGACCGGAACTATAATCATAAAATGAACTTGATAATGGCTGATTTCCATATATATGTGATGAGTTGTTATAAATATGATAGAAATTACTTGAAGATAAATAAATTCCGTAATTGCTTGAACCTGTTCCACTATTTAAACTAATAAAATTATTTACTATCTGAGCTGTATCTCCCGACCCACCTGAACAAGTTGATAGATATATCCCGTAATTAGAGTAAGTACTTTCTATAAATATTTTATTTTTTGTTATCGATGGAAATTCAGATTTATAGATATAAATACCGTATAACATATTTTGTGATTCTCCTGTATTAATAAAGTTCTCTTTTATTTGAATATGATCCTGATAATAACATTTGATTGCATTTTGGTTGAAATTGGTAATTGTATTGCCTTCTATTATATTTCCATATTCTCTGTAGGATGATGAAGTTGCATATAATTCAATACTATTGGATCCACCGTAAATAAAGTTCCCTATAATTTTATTGTAATTAGAATTACTGTATGTATAGGTAGTAATAATTGGGTTGTTATTAATATTTGTAACTATTTGATTCCCAATAACAGCATTTGAATCGGCCTGATAAAACCTAATACATGTATTGTATGAAGAATTTTGATCTGGCATTATGTTAAATCCTTTAAAGGTAATATGTTTGGCATTGTTAAAATGTATAATGTAATTGTTATTATTATCATTGATATTGTATGTGATTACAGTTTGGGTACTATCGGGCGAAGTTGATTGAAACAGAATGTTATTTGTTGCAGAAATTCCAGTGTAATATTCAAATGTAAGTTGTTCAGTATAAGTGCCGGGATCAACGTTAAAGACAACAGGACCTGATACTCCACAATAATCCAAAAATTCAATTGCATCAGTAAAGTTTTTGAAATCACCTGTTCCATTCGGTTTAATGGTATAGGTGCCTGACAAACCACCGCAGGCTATAAAATCTTGCATTAATGTATCATTTGATTTATTTTGGTCAGTTGCCAATGCAACAACAGCACCTCCTTTGTAAATTCCTGAAGTTGTTAGGTTAGCTTTATTAGTAAAAGTATATTGAAGAGCTGCGTTAGGTGATAATGGTCCTGGAATAATTTCAGGGCCGACTATAGTTGTCCCTCCATTAATTGTGTAGTAAACAGGGATATTACTTTGAGTACTTAAGCCGTAATTGTATATTTCAATTTTAATATCTTTGCCTGTGCCAAGCGAACTACCATTAATAGGTTCAATCCATTCTGACACCATTAGGTCATTATTAAATGCTTGATATATAGTAATATCATCAATTCCAAGGCTATTGTCGGATGATGATTTAATAGCCTTGAATCGTATTTTTTGTGCATTTGAAGATAAAGATGCAAAAGCTTCAGTCCAGGTATTGCTGCTATAATTATTATATCTTCCTGAATTATTCCAACTAACACCAAACCAAATCCCATTAATATTTTCCTGTAAAATTAGGTTTTGGGTATCAAAACCATAAGATGTGTACCAAAATCGAATTTTAGGAGAACTTCCACCGGCTAAGTCAAGACATGGGCTAGTGAAAAATGATGAATCACCACTTGTTCCATAATAATCGTTGAAATTAAGAAACATTCCACCAGCTTCCCCTTTTTTTGTATGGTCATATGCGGGGGGTGAATAATTATAACCACCTGAAGCATTTTTTGGTAGCCAGTAAGGTACCGAAACAGGACTAATAGTCCATCCGTTTGGAAGGTTTGTTAATTGTCCATCAGTAAATGATTCAAAATCTTCATTATAAGGTAAAGGATTGCTATTGTTATTGGTAATTATTATTGGTCCAAAAGTGTCATTCCATGAGTTTGGATCTCCTGCAAGAACTACATTTGCAAGACATGTATATTGGCCTATTGCTGAAAAATTTGCAGTTGTAGTAAAAGTATGAGTAAGTGTATTACCAGGAGAAATACTAGTAGTTAAAGCTTGTGATGTCCATGTAGTTCCACCATCAATTGAATATTTTAGTGTATAATTGTTTTGAGAAGAAGTTCCATAGTTTTTAACTTTTATTGTTATATGTTCAGATGATGATAAACTACAACCATCCTTTGGACTTTCCCATGATGATATTCCAAGGTCATTTGATACGGGAGGACTGATTCCTAGTTTGATATTAGGTCTAACATAATATGTTGAACCGGAGGTAAATGAACAAACTGATTGATCATCATTATTGTATGCAATTGTAGAAATATAGGTTGTAGGAGTATTTCGAATAATGGCATTATCTGTCCAACTGCTATTATTAAAGCAGGTTTCAATAATTAGGTTGCTAGTGCCATCCCAACTAAAAGGCGAAGAAAAATTATGAGTATTCCAACCGGCAGTTTCAGTGTAAGAAGTAACTGAATAAACCTGAGATAAACCACTTATAAAAGTCCCGGATAATGCTGATTGAGTTGTTGTACCAATTTTTATTGTAAATCCTGAAAGGGCTACTCCCTTAACTGTTGCAACATCAAATGCTAATGAATTAATATTTCCTGCCAAACCACCTGCAGCTATTAATTCTGATGCAGGAATAATAAATTGATGTTTGGCACCCCAATAATAATTGCCATATGGTGCAGGATATGATGAGGTTGAGTTTGTTGTTGTTCCTGTTCCAATGGTTATTATTGTTTGGGCATTAATACCGGATATAATCACTAATGCTAATATAGTTAGAATAAATCTTAATGTTTTAGTTATCATGGTAATATGGTTTTTATTAATTTATTTGATACTCTTCAATTATTTTCAACTTTGACTTAATAGTAATTCGGTTGATTTATGAATTCTTACTTAACAATAATTTTCTTCACAATATTAATTTCTTCATTTATAAATCGAATGAAATAAATTCCTTTTGGCAAATGACCAATATCAATCTGTTTTATAAATCTTCCATTAATTTCAACATTATTCTCGAAATAAACTGTTTTACCTAAAGTGTTAAATAGCTGAATGTTGAGTTCTGTAAATCCGATTGAATATGTAGAAATAGTAAATTTTCCGCTGTTTGGATTTGGATAAATATTGAAATCCTGTTTCCCATTTGAATTTAAATGGATTCCTGTTGTATCTGGAGTAATAACAGCAATGGTATTAGCCACATTCGACCTTGATGAATTATAGTTGGTATTAGCTTTTGAGAATATCGAATCAGGATAACATCCATTTGGATTAATAACTTCAATTTGGTAGAAAATTGTATCGTTTGGTGGATTCAAATCAGTATAGCTGGATAGATTACTTTGTATTTGAGTTAAAAGTGACATATTTGTACTATCCATTCCTCTATAAATTGCATATGAGCCAAAGTTAAAGTTGCCAATATAACCATCCCATATCAAATTCCAGGCTCCATTTTGACCGGCATTTATTGTTAAGTGAATTGATTTATGAAAATCACTCATTGGAGTTTCTGTGCCACATGTGTCGCTTGCAGTTAGTTTGTAGCGATATGCTCTGACTTGTGGGTTTGAATTTAAATCAGTAAAAACACCCGAAGCATTATAAGGAAGCGACCCAATTTTTTCATAAACATTTGCCACCGTGGTTTCACGGTAAACAAAGAATGAATCAATTAAAAGAGATGCTGGTTTTTCCCAAACAATCCTATTGTGATTCGCACTATCAACACCAACTAAGCATATTTCTGGTGGTTGTAGTAAGGATGCATTAACAATATATTGCTGGGAAACCATTTGACAACTGTTTATATCTGTTGTAGTAACATAAAAATTACCTGAGGTTGAAACATAAATGCTTTGAGTGGTTTTCCCGTTTGACCACAGATAACTATTATATAAAGTGCTAACAAAAAGTTCCATACTATCATTCGTACATGGTGTTATACTGTCATACGACATAATTACCGGAGTAATGCTTGGATAATTAGAAAGGATAAAAGGAGCTGATGTAACTGAACAAATGGAGTCACTTACTATAACCCTATACTCCCCAATAAGTTTAGCATAGAAAGTAGGAACAGATAATCCGGGAATCACAACACCGTTTCTCAGCCACTGATATGACCAACCTGAAACACTTGTAGCTGATAATTGAATACTGTCGCTGCTGCAAATAATTGCTGAACCTACACTTGGAGAAATAACCGCTACAACTGTACAAGGATTTGCTGTTCCTCCAGTGCAGCTTATATAATTTGGTTTAAGTAGTGTATCCTGACAACCTGTTGCAATATTAGTGGCAATAAGGTTAACAGAGTATGTTCCATCATATTGGTAAGTATGATAGGGTTCAAAAAAGTTTGAAATATTTCCATCTCCAAAGGACCAATCGTAATAATATGACCCGGCACTGGGTGTTTGATTATCAAATGCTACAATAAATGGTGGTGCTGTAAATGAATTTGGATTAGCTGTAAACGCAAGTCCAAAATTTGTGGAATGAGTTATAACCGGAACTATTTGGGAAATTCCGCTGCAAAAAATAAGGGTATCAGTAACTTCAACAGTATAGTTCCCAGCTATTTGAGCAGTATAATATGGTAAATTTGCACCCGGAATATTGTTGCCATTTAACATCCATTGGTAAACAAGGTTGTTTCCGATATTTGCATATAAAGTAACACTGCCACCATCACAAAAACTTGTGCTTCCAAGTGGGGTGATTATTGCAGTGATATTATGTACATTAAGAGTTACTGTTTCTTTAAGTGAAGAACATCCATTTTCGGTAACTTCAAGCGAAATGTTTTTTTGTCCGTTGCTTGTCCATTTTATTTCAAAAGGTCCTTGATTAGTACCGGAGAGAATAGTTCCACCATCGAAATCCCAAACATAAAGAGCTGTCCCACTGGCATTACCAGTATAAGTTATAGTAATAGTATCTCCATTACAAACAATTGAAGAAGCTGTGAAAGTAGCTAAAGGAAGTGGGCTAATTGTTATTTGAATCACATTTGAAGTTGAAATACATGAGTTACTACTAGTTATTTCAACAGAGTAATTTCCATTTTGTTTAGCCGCATAATAAGAGTTAGTATCTCCTGTTAATATAGTATCGTTTTTAAACCACTGATAACTTGCTCCTGCACTAGTGTTTGCAAAAAGAATAACACTGTCGCCATCGCAAATGGTGGTGCTTCCTACTGCTGTTATCACTGAATAATTTGAATGAACTGTAAGAAATTGATTGTTTATAATTGATGAACACGAATTTTCAACAACATGCAAAGAAAGTGTTTTTATTCCGGGATTTGCCCAATAAACTTCATAAGGTCCCTGACCAAGTCCGGAAACAATAGTTCCACCATCGAAATTCCAGTTATAAGTGGCAGCTCCACTTGCTGTTCCAGTATATGTTATTGTCAGAGTATCGTTTGCACAAACTGAAGCATTTGATGAAAAGCTGGAAGTAGGAGAGGAAGTAAATGTTAGATTAGTTATGCTGGCTGTATCGTTTGAAGGATTAGCATCAATGTTTGAGTTTGGATTACTAACAATTGCTTCAATATTGTATGGAGCTACTGCCGTAAAATTATAAGTTCCCAATATAACATCTATACTGTCACCACTTGCAAGATTTCCTGTCCATGAATTTGGTATTTGAGTAATGCCATTAACTTTCCAACTAATATTTACTGAAGTAAGAGCAATTATTCCTAAATTATGAAGCTCAACCTTAACTGTATCTATGTTTTCACATGATAAATTAATTGGATTTACAATTTCAGATAAAGCTGCATCATCGGGAGGCGAAGAAAATTCCACACAACCAATGTCGGGTGAAGAAGAACTTCTTATGCTATCGTAAATATCTGTTGTTATTCCTGTGATTGGAGTTCCAAGATTATCCAGTGCCCAATTAGTAATATTCGGATTATTATTGGAAACAAACATCGGGTCGATTGAAACAGAATTTACTGATTGAGAATTAGCTGTTTTCCATGCTGCCAAAGTTGTTATATTTCCGGTTCCCTGCCAATATCCAATATTAGTTCCATTAGTAAATAAATCATTATAGTCTAAAGTCATGCCTGAATTAACATAGTTTGAAAAAGCAAAGCCTGAGCTTTTATTTGAAAAAATATTATTCTTGAAAACCACGTTTGATGCAGATGAGCTAAGATTAACACATTCTGAACTTGATGCTGTGCCTGTTATATTAACACTGTTGTAGTAATAATTAAAATAATTTGACTGGTAATTGTATATTCCTGAACCTGTTCCTGTAATGTTCATGTGAATATAATTATTCACCACCATTCCTTCACTACCTAAACCTCCATCACATTGTTGTATTTTTATTCCAATACCTCCACCATTGTTTGGTTTCAATACTTGGTTAGCAATGATACGTGGATTATTATTACATACGTCTATAGATATTCCAAAGAAATTTGAACTGGTACTGTTTGAAGTTATTAAGTTGTTGGAAATTAACGGAGCCTTATTCCAAAAGAGAAAAATTGCTCCTTGATATTGATTAATAAATTGGTTTGTTGTTATTTGTAAAGCAGAATCTTTATTAAGACCAGGACCGCCATTAGAAAGAATGCCATATGCTCCGTATTGAATCAGATTTCCTAAGAATATATTATTGTTATCAGACACTAAGGATGTGTCATTCCCATAAACACATGCAAAATTAGCTGAATTTGATGTAGTTTGTTTGCTAATAATTCTGTTGTTGATGAATTGATTATTATTTGCACCATTACTTATATCAATAACTCTGGCATAAGCTGTTCCAAGAGCTGATATTGTAATTTGCTTAAATGTTATATAATCAGCACTATCAAGTTTTACAGTCCAGTTTTGATTGCTGTCGATGGCAACAAATGCCAGTAATACCAAGCTACTATCTCCACTTGTAGATTGAAATGTTATTGAATTTGTTGCAGATGCACCTGGAATTTCATTGATAGTTAATTGCTCGTAATATGTTCCTGATGTTATATTGAAAACAATCGGACCATTAATTCCAAAAGTTTCCAATGCAGTTAATGCAGCATTAAAACTCGTGTAATTATTACCACCTGAACCTGCAGGGTTGATGGTTTTTATGCCGCTTAATTGTGCATTTATGTTATTCGAGCTTAGTAACGAAAACAGTAAAATAACCGGAATAACAATGAGTTTGAATTGAAATGGATAGAATTTTCTCATAAGTTTTGATGTTTTTAATACAATTGCAATATAATAATTTTTTAGGAATAGGGTAATGTTTTTATATCTATAATTATTAATTATGCTAATTTAGTTAAAGTTACCTTCAGGAATGTAAGTATTTTACCTGAAATAAATAGGTGAATTCTCTTTTTTTTTGAAGTATTTTGGTAAATTGTTTATCTAATCATTTTAATTAAATTTGCCTGATTTAATTTTAATATCATTTCTAAAATTGATAATCCGTAAAAAGAAATATATTAGTTCTGAATCCTTGTCAGCATTGGCTAGGAAGAAGTTTAAGAAAAACAAACTTTCTTATTTCTCGCTTTGGTTTATAATTTTATCTATTGCTATTGCTATTTTAGGATATTGGATCACACCAGATTCAACACCTTTTGCAAACGAGCAATTCCTGGAACTTACAACAAATAAGCCGGGTTTTTCTGTGTCGATGCTGAAAGTCAGGAAGAATGAAAAAACTGCAAAATCAAATATTTTTTCAAAAATGATTTGGGGAGAAAAAAGTAAATATTCTTTAATTCCGATAGCAAACCACTATTTCGATGGTGATAAGATTTATGTTGAAGAATTCACTGGATTTGAACCTAATAATGGAGCAATTATTTCCTACGAACTTTATGATGTTGTTTATTCTTTAGCATCAGAAAAAGTTGATATTTCAGCGGAAGAATTGAAAAACATTATTGAAGAAAAAAACATAGTAAAAAAACGTTTTTTGCTTGGCAGCGACCGTTTTGGAAGAGATATGCTAAGTCGTTTGATAATAGGGGCAAGGGTGAGTCTTGCAGTTGGATTTATCTCTGTTTTGATTTCACTCATTGTCGGGATTTTTCTTGGCTCAGTAGCTGGTTTTTTCCGAGGAAAAATAGATGATGTTATAATTTGGTTTATAAACGTTGTCTGGTCTATTCCGACATTACTTTTGGTGATTGCAATTACATTTGCTCTTGGAAAAGGATTTTGGCAGGTTTTTATTGCTGTTGGTTTAACAATGTGGGTAGAAGTTGCCAGGGTAGTGCGTGGACAAATACTAAGCATACGCGAAAAAGAATTTGTTGAAGCCGGAAAAGCTTTAGGATACAAAAACTTTAGGATAATTTTTCGTCATATTTTGCCAAATGTAATGGGAGCAGTGATAGTTATTTCAGCAGCAAATTTTGCTTCTGCAATTTTAATTGAAGCAGGTTTAAGTTTTCTTGGAATAGGAGTGCAGCCACCAATGCCATCATGGGGAAGCATGATAAAAGACCATTATGGATATATAATTCTTAACTCAGCTTATCTTGCCATACTTCCCGGAATTGCAATAATGCTAATGGTTTTAGCTTTTATGCTTGTGGGCAATGGGTTAAGGGATGCGTTGGATGTTAAGACGGAAAATTGATGTCAAATGTCAGATGTATGATGTCAAATGGTTTTTCTACAATCATTAGGAAATTTTTGAATATCGAATACCGATTAACGATTTAAGATTTCAGATTTCTTGTTCAAACTGCTCACCACTAAAATCTTTCCACTTACAAAGTCTTTAAATATTTACTGCTCACCCAGCCTTCGGTTTCAAGTTTAACTTTTGACCAATTGCCATCGATTTCCATAACTTTTAGCTTAGTTCCTTTAGCTAATGGGCTTGTTACTGTAGCGGCATCGGCAGAAGGTTTAGTGCGAATATTTAAAAGGTCGGCAGTAACTATCACTTCAGTTAAGTTTGTTTCAGGAATATCATCAATTACTTCATCTTTACGACCATAAAGAATTTTATCTTTTAATTTTTGCATCTGAAAAGCAGGTCCTGGGTCAGATTTGCGTTTTGGTGCAATATCATCATGTCCAACAATCTCTGTGATATTGTACTCATCTTTTAGACAAAGACATATGTTTTCGACGGCTTCAATTTGTTTGTCAGTGTATGCTTCCCAGGCTTTTTCAGTTTGTTGGTCTTTGTGTTTGGCCAATACAACTTTATTATCATCAACTTTTTTACCGAACCAGGTATAATAACCATCAATACGTTTTTCCAATATTCCGGCATTATCAATTTCAATTCCAATGCTGTAATTATTTAATCCGCTTCTTCCTTTCCAATCGCTTTTTCCGGCATGCCATGAAATTTTATTGAAAGGCACAAGTTGAACAATTTCACCTGATTTTCCAACAATTAAATGAGCTGAGGCTTTTGCCTTAGGATTTGTTAACCAATTTGCAGAAGATTGCAATGAACTTCCGGCTGTATAATGAATTACAATAGTGTCCGGCAAGTTTTCTTTAAATTCACCTGAATGATTTGGGGATTCTTTAAAGGAAATTTTTTCTTTATCTGTTGATGGGTGTAGGAGGTGGTTTTGGGTTTTCATGGGGTGATTTTTTATTTTTGTTTTATGCTCAAAAATACAAAACTTTCTAAAAAATAGTATAGCAGACAGTGTGAATATAAATCCCTACATTATATTTTTGAAAATTTATAATTTTTATTTGTTATTAAAATCTGATAGTTTTGATAAATCAAAAATCTTGGATAAATGGATTGAGATAAAAGGATCTTCCTGATAGAATCCCCTAAATTCACAACCTAAAGAAATTCCATATTTCTTTTCACTTATCTGAAGCTTATATTGGTAATATTGCTTGGCTCTTACTTTATTGTTAACATATCCAAAGCCCCAGACGGTACCTGATAAATAAATAAAACTCTTGTCGGTTTCATAGGTAAGTAAAACTGTACCTATTCCGAAATGTTTTAAATAGGTTGTATAGGAATCAAATTGCTGAGCAACGCTTATAATTCTTTTTGACGAAATATCAGATAGATAGAAAGATGTTGTGGTATTTAGTATAGTGTCCGAACTTATAAGAGTAAACTCCCTGCTATTAGTTGTATTAACTTTTATCAATTCAAACTCAGGCGAAATGAAAAACTTGAATGCATCGCTTTTTCCTTTTCTATCCCAAGGTAGAACTTGGAGAGGAACTCCAATACAAAGAGCTATGTTTTTGTTTGATTGGTTATTGTTATATTTTATAAAATTAGAAACATACGAAATTGTGTCGTTTATATTTGATAGTGTTTTTATATCATGCCCAAAAAGATTTGAATCGTTAGATACTATATTATTTTGGTATATGTTGGAGTAAAATCCTATTCTGTTATTAAGTGTTAAACCGGGTTTGAAAAAGGATATTTTTCCATAGAATGTATTGATTTTCACTCCATCTTTGAAGTCAAAATTTGCTCCTGCATGAATCATAAAGTCTTTAAAATCTGGTTTATGTGGGTCTAATGCATTTTTCACAGTAATGTAGGTGTATGCAGTTTTTTTGTCAATTGAAGCAATTAACTTATAGACTGTTTGTTTGCATTCTATTTTTTTATCATTTACAATTCCAATTAAAATAGGTAAAAGTGTATCTGTTATGTTTTGTGTGATTTTTAGATTTATGGATTTAGATATAAGGAAAATATCAGTTGGTTTTGAAGTTATATATTCATCGCTAATGTTTATATCTATTGTTTCATTATCTGATTGCTTATAATATACAAGATGGATATACTCAATTATCAAGCTTGTGTCGTTTTTGTATTTTTTTATTATGGATTGATTTTTATTTTTAAATTCAAAAATTCCTATTGGATTTATTTCAACCATAGCTTTAGTTGTTTGCATTGAATTGATTTTCTTTTTATCAGCTTTATTTGTATTTGAATTTTTTGAGATTGAATCTGATTGCCCATAGGAAATAAAAAGGAACGAGCTAAAAATTATAATAATAGAAAAATTTCTCATAGTTTTAATGTTTTTAATTAATAATTTGATTGTTTAATAAAAATAAACAATTACGTTTTATTATTGCTTAATTTATTTACACCCAAAATTACAATCAGATTTTCCAAAATCAATACCCAGAAAAGGGTATTTTTCTCTACCTGTTTTCCGTGAGTTTTGTATATTTATTTTTGTTTTATGTTTTTGATTTAATAAGGGATTTTAACATAATTTATGTTTTTTGCCTTTTTGTAATAAATTGAAAATGAGAAATGGGTAAGATAGTCTCAAAATAACTTATGCTTAAAATTTTATTTTTTCATGATACTCAAAATATATTTGTATCCAGAAATTCAAACATAAAACACTTTATCTCAAAAAAACAAAAAAAAACTTTTTGCTTATAAAAAAATGTATATATTTGCACTCCCGTTTTCGTAACGGAAAAGCTGCGGATGTGGCGTAATTGGTAGCCGCGCTAGACTTAGGATCTAGTGCCGAGAGGCGTGGGGGTTCGAGTCCCTTCATCCGCACTTTTTTTTTTGCTTTTTTTTAAATTACTTCAAATCGAACAATCCTTAAAAATATCTCAATGAATATTACGCAAGAAAGTACCGGCGATTTAACCGCTATAATTAAATTAGAAGTTGTACCCGAAGACTACAAAAATTCTGTTGACAAAATTTTAAAAGACTATCAGAGAAAAGCAAATATCCCCGGATTCAGACCCGGTAAAGTGCCTTTTGGAATGGTTAAAAAAATGTATGGGACTGCTGTTATTGCAGATGAAATGAATAAACTTATTTCCGAAAATTTAAGTTCTTATATTTCTGATAATAAAATTGAGATACTTGGAAATCCTTTACCTAATAAAGAAAAACAAGAAATTGTAGATTTTGATTCGCAAGAAAAATTTGAATTCTTTTTTGATATTGGACTTAAACCTGAGTTTACGGTTGAGCTTACTGATAAAATGAAATTCGACCTTCATAAAATCAAAGCTGATGACAAGGTAGTTGATAAATATATCGAAGATATCAGAAAACGTAACGGTATATCAATCAATCCTGAAGTTTCTGAAATTAATGATATTATTTATGGTGATATTGCCGAGCTTGACGAAAACGGTGAAATTAAAGAAGGTGGAATTAACCGAAATGCACCTATTTCAGTTGAATTCATTAAAGCTAAAGCAATTCAAAAAAAGTTTGTTGGAGTAAAACTTGGTGATATTATTGTTTTTGACCCAATTAAAGCATTTGATAATGAAACTGAGACATCTTCACTTCTTGGTGTTGAAAAAAGTGTTCTAAAGGAGCTTAAAACTGATTTTTCATTTACTGTTACTGAAATTAAAAGAATACAGCAAGCTGAGATGAACGATGAATTGTTTGCTAAAGTTTATCCAGGTCAGGCAATTAATTCAGAAGAAGAATTAAGAGAAAAAATACAACATGACGCTGAAGCAAATTTTGCTGTCGAAGGTGAAAAAATGTTTTTTATGGATGTTGTTAAAAAACTTATAAAAGAAACTAATATTAGCCTTCCAGACGATTTTATGAAACGTTGGATTCTTGAATCAGCTTCAGAAGAAAAACAAATTACTGAAGAACAAATCGAAGCTCAGTATGATAATTATGCTGAATCATTAAAATGGCAACTTATCGAAAGCCAAATATTAAAAGATAATGATATAAATATTACGGAAGAAGATGTGAAACAACACATTAAAAATCTTTTTGCTATGTATAGTGGTGCAATGGATGATGATGGTAAAAACGAATATCTTGATCAGATTGTCGATAATTATATGAATAATAAAGAAGAAGTAAATAAAATTTACGACAAATTATACGAAGAAAAGCTGACCGGAATTTTTAAATCATCATTTAAAATAAAAGAAAAATCTATTTCTTACGAAGATTTTATTAAATTAGCGACTGAAAATAATTAATAAAATTTTACATTATGCCAAATCAAGACGAATTTAGAAAATACGCTTTAAAGCATCAGGGAATTAGCAGTACTTCATTTGATAAGTACACATCAATAGCTTCAAATTACATTTCACCAACCATTATTGAAGAACGTCAGCTTAACATTGCTACAATGGATGTTTTCTCTCGTTTAATGATGGATAGAATCATATTCTTAGGTGTTCCTATTGATGATTATGTTGCTAATATTATCCAGGCACAGCTTTTATTTCTTGAATCAGTAGATTCTAGAAAAGATATTCAAATCTATCTCAATACTCCGGGTGGTTCCGTTTATGCCGGTCTAGGAATTTACGACACTATGCAATATATTGCTCCTGATGTAGCAACTATTTGTACAGGAATGGCAGCATCAATGGGTGCAGTGATTCTTTGTGCCGGTGCTGAGAAAAAAAGAACAGCATTGACTCATTCCCGAATTTTAATTCACCAGCCAATGGGTGGAGTTTCTGGTCAGGCATCAGATATTGAAATCACAGCTCGTGAGATTCAAAAACTCAAAAAAGAACTTTACGAAATCATTGCAAAACATTCAGGGAAACCATATAAACAAATCTGGAAAGATGGCGACAGAGATTATTGGATGACCTCACAGGAAGCAAAAGATTATGGAATGATTGACGAAGTTTTGGTTCGTAATAAGAAATAGTCAAAAGCAGAAATAAATACTCCGTTTCCTTTCATTGGGAAACCAAATTACTGTATAAACGTAATACGAAATATGCCAAGAAATACTGAAAAATGCTCTTTTTGCGGTCGTGAAAAACGCGATACTAATATGCTTATTGCCGGACTTGACGGTCATATTTGCGATTATTGTATCACACAGGCAAAAACAATTGTTGATGAAGAACTTGCATCATCAAAGAAAACCCAATTTTCGAAAATTGAATTACTTAAACCAAACGAAATAAAGAAATATCTTGACCAGTATGTTATTGGACAAGAGGTAGCAAAAAAGATTTTATCTGTTGCCGTATATAATCATTATAAAAGGATTACACTTACTCCCGAAAGAAAAAAAGCAAATGATGTTGAAATTGAAAAATCAAATATCATTATTGTAGGGGAGACGGGTACAGGAAAAACTCTTCTTGCACGTACTATTGCAAGAATGCTAAAAGTGCCGTTTTGTATAGCTGATGCCACTGTTTTAACCGAAGCTGGTTATGTTGGTGAAGATGTTGAAAGCGTTTTGTCAAGGTTATTACAGGTTTCTGATTTTGATGTTGCTGCAGCCGAAAAAGGTATAGTATTTATTGATGAAATCGATAAAATCGCCAGAAAATCTGATAATCCATCTATTACACGAGATGTTTCCGGGGAAGGTGTACAACAAGCACTTCTTAAGCTACTTGAAGGAGCAGTAATAAATGTTCCACCACAAGGTGGCAGAAAACATCCTGAGCAAAAAATGATTCAGATAAATACACAGGATATATTATTTATTTGTGGTGGTGCCTTCGACGGAATTGAAAAGAAAATTGGCGGCAGGCTGAACACAAATCTTATTGGTTACAGCTTTGATGAAGAAAGAGATGAGATTGATAAAGATAATATTCTTCAGTATGTAGCTCCTCAAGATTTAAAAAGTTTTGGTCTTATTCCTGAAATTGTTGGTCGTTTGCCTGTTGTTACTTATTTAAACCCACTTAGTCCAGAAACTCTTAAAAGGATACTTACTGAACCAAAAAATGCTTTAGTAAAACAATTCACTAAATTATTCGAAATGGACGATATCAAACTAACTTTCGATGAAAAAGTGTTTGATTTTATTGTAAGTAAGGCAGTTGAATTCAAATTAGGAGCAAGAGGATTACGTTCGATGCTTGAAGCAATTTTAACTGATGCTATGTTTGAATTGCCTTCTCAACAAAGTGTGAAAAAATTACATATTGATGTTGAATATGCTAAGACAAAACTTCAAAAAACTAATATCAGCAAGTTGAAAGTTGCTTAGTTTACCAATTGGGATTTTATCATTTGCTAACAATGATTCAAGCTTACTAAAGAATTTTAACAATTCGATAATTTTAATAACACTTTCATTTCTGTAAAAAGTCTATTGTAATTTTTTTCTTACTGGCATAGTTGTTGAAAGAAATTTTAATAATTTTATACCTCATATGAAAAAATACATTTTTATATTAGTCCCATTAATTTTCCTTTTTAGGCTTTCCTATTCTCAGCATCCTAATAGAGTTGTTGCACAAGCTGTGATTGTTGATGGGGACACAATTCCTATGATTCACCTTTCAGAAGTAACTATATTTTCACCACTAGTTTTTAAAAATAAAAGAGAAGCCAGGCAGTTTACAAGGCTTGTAAGATATGTTAAAAAAGTTTATCCTTATGCAAAAATTGCAGGTGCTAAATTTAATGAGTATAATACTTTACTAACGCAAGCAACTACTGAAAAGGAAAAGAGAAGGCTTATGAAGCAAGCCGAAAAAGATATTAAAGCTGAATTTGAAGGCGAACTTAAAAAGCTAACATTTTCTCAAGGAAAGATTCTTATAAAACTTATTGATAGAGAAACACAATTCACTTCTTATGAATTAGTGAAGGAATTGAGAGGAACGGTGATGGCTACTTTTTGGCAAGGTCTTGCCCGTATTTTTGGCTATAATCTAAAAGTCGAATATGACCCTGATGGAAAAGATAAGCAGATAGAATTAATTGTTCGTATGATTGAAGCGGGGGCACTTTAATGGTTTTAGGTTTCAAGTTTAGGGTTTCAGGTCTTAGGTTTCACACTTCGGCTCATTTCAACTCCGCTCAATGAACACGTTCAGGGCAAGGGTTGCAGGTTTAAATATTAAAAGATGGGAAAGAAATAAGATTACTAATTGTCAATTATTACCAATAACATTTTTTGATAGTGCATTTAACAGCATAACAATAAAAAACCATCACCAATTAAATTTGATGATGGTTTTAAAATATTGTAATGACTTATTGTTTAAGCAGTTTAATGACTTCTTTTTTATCATTAGCAACTAACTCGAGATAATAAATTCCTTTGGCTAAAGCTGTTGTATTAATGTTGATTTTTTGTTCACCCATCATGTCTTCTTCATTTAGGATTGTTTCTATTAGCTGTCCCATTGTGTTGTATAAATTTAGATAAACAGTGGATTTTTGATTAAGTTCGAAACTGACTGTAGTAGATTCACATACCGGATTAGGAAATGCTTTTAATCCGCTTAGATAAGGTTGATTAATTTGCTCATTAATGCCTGTATTAATTGTTATTCCATTTTCGTTATAGACAGCAATACCACCACCAAGAGTTCCAACCCAAAGGTTTCCTTTATTATCGCAGCTTACCGAAGATACGTGAATATTGGGTAATCCTGAGTTGGATGGTTTTTTAAAAAGCCAAACAGAATTTTTATTCATTCCGAGTCCAATTGTAGTAGCGAGCCATTTTCTTTGATTGCAATCGACATAAATATCGTTTACCATTGAAAAATTATAGCCTGTGTTTGCCATATTAAAAAGACTCCAGTTATAACCGTCAAATTTAACCATTCCAACATCAGTTCCAATCCATTTTACACCATTATCATCGATTGCAACTGAATTGATGTAATTGCTAGCTATTCCTGAATTGCTTGTATTGAAAACTTGCCATGAAACTCCGTTGAAAAGTACTAGTCCGCAGCTGAATGTTCCCATCCATAACGAATTATTGTCATCAATTGCAATTCCTGTAATACCATTTTGTGGAAGTCCTGAATTTGCTGAATTGTAAGTTGTCCAACTTAAACCATCAAATTTTGTAAGACCGCCTCCCCAGGTTCCAATCCACAAATTATTAAGTTGGTCAACTGCTAAACAACTTAGGCTGTTAATCGGTAATCCTGAATTTGATGTTGTATAAACATGTGTCCCTTTATCAGTAGGCTCTCCTTTGTTAAGGGTGAATAAACCACCGGTATTGGTCGCAGCCCATATAGTTCCATTGTTGTCAGTGATAACATCTTTAATATGGTTGTCAATTAAGGAGCTGTTGTTTTCAGTATAAGATTTCCATTTTACTCCGTCAAAATGTGCCAAACCATTTGTGGTTCCAACCCAGGGATTAGAGTTTAAGTCAATAGCAACTGAGGTTACATTATTTCCAGCGATTGATGAGTTTGCAGTATTGAATGTTTTCCATTCAACTTTTTGTGCATTTAATGAGAACCCAGTTAAAAGGAGTGCAAAAATTAGTATCCGTGTTTTCATAATTTAAATAGTTTTATTGTTTATTAAATGACGAATTAATTAATCAAAATGTTACTGAACGTAATTTCGAAAACAGAAAAAGCTATTAATGTGCCAAATTTGTAATGGTATGAATATTAGGGTAATAAGTTTTAACTTATTAAATAATATGTTCGGTAATGCTCTAAAATATGTTCGATAGTGAACAGGTCTCTTTGGGTTAATTTCTATCTTACTGGTATTAAATTATAGTCTTTAGTGTTTAGATTGAGATAATAAAATATATTACAAGAAATTTGTAATTTAGCCATGAATTATGAAGATTAGAAAAAAGAAGATATCAATAATTGGTACTGGAAATGTTGCAACACATTTAGCAGTGGCACTTTCAAATGTAGGACATGATATTGCTTGTATTTATGGACGTTCAGAGAAATCTGCAAAAATACTTTCAGATAAAGTTAGCTCAAATTACATAAGTAATATTAAAGAAATTCCAATTGAGTCAGATTTAATTATTGTGTCAATTTCGGATGATGTAATTAAAAGTCTAATTCAAAAGCTTAATTTTGGAAGCACCTTAATAATCCATACTTCAGGAACAGTTGGAATGGAAATTCTTAAGAAATCATCTGAAAATTATGGTGTTTTTTATCCACTTCAAACTTTCTCGAAAGACAAGTA
Organism: Saprospiraceae bacterium; assembly: GCA_021739805.1. Next base: position 19,394 of record JAIPBB010000021.1, read on the forward strand.
TGTGGATTTCACAAATATTCCTATTTGCATTGAATCTAATAATGAAAATAATTTGCAACTACTTTATGAAATTGGAGAATCAATATCAAATGATATTAGAAAAATAAATTCTGAACAAAGAAAAATTATTCATCTTGCAGCGGTGTTTGCATGCAATTTTACCAATTATTTATACTCAATTGCCGATGAAATATTAGAAAGCGAAGGAATCGCATTTGATATTTTAAAGCCATTAATATTGGAGACAAGCAATAAAATTATTAGTAATAAACCGGCTGATGTTCAAACTGGTCCTGCATCAAGGTGTGATTTTGAAATAATTCAAAAGCATTTAGAACAATTAAAGAAAAAGCCTGAATTCAAAAAAATTTACGATTTATTAAGCCAAAATATCATAGAAAAACATAAGCAAAATGAATAACTACAAAGAACTTTTAAAAGAAATAACTACTTTCTTTTTTGATTATGACGGTGTTTTAACTGATGGAAATGTATTTCTTTCAAGCCAAGGTGATTTAATTCGCTCATCGAATGTGAAAGATGGTTACGCTCTACAATTAGCAATAAGGTTGGGCTATAAAGTTGTAATTCTCACCGGAGGAAAATCAAAACAAATTAAAAAACGCTTTGAAAATCTTAATTTAAAAGATATTTTTATCGCTGTTGAAGACAAACTTAAACCTTATGAAAATTATATAAAAAAACACAATTTGCAGGCTGAAAATGTTTTATATATGGGAGATGATATTCCTGATTATCCTGTTATGAAAAGAGTTGGAGTTGCCTGTTGTCCGGCTGATGCAGTTGAAGAAATAAAAAATATTTCTGTTTATATTTCTGATTATAAAGGTGGACAGGGCTGTGTAAGAGATGTTATTGAACAAGTATTAAAAGTTAAGGGAGAATGGATGAAGGACTGAAGTTTAAGGTTTCAGGTTTCAGGTTTCAGGTTTCAGGTTTCAGGTTTCAAGTTTAAGGTTTCAGGTTTCAGGTTTCAAGTTTAAGGTTTAATGTTAATGAAAACAATTTATAAACTATTTAGAGTTCCGAATCTTTTAATAATTATTCTTACCCAGATTTTGGTGAGATATTGTATTATTGAACCACTTCTCTCTTCCATTGAAATTCCTATGGTTTTTAGTGATTTAGATTTTGCATTATTAGTTTTAACTACTGTACTTATTGCTGCCGGAGGATATATTATTAATGACTATTTTGATATTAAAATTGATAAAACCAACAAAAAGGGAAAGCAAATTGTCGGTGTAATCATAAGCGAAAAAACTGCGATAATTATTTATGCAATTTTGAATATTCTGGCAATTATCATTGGTGTTTACATTTCCAATCAAGCCGGGAATTTCAAATATTCCGTCATTTTTATTTTCATTACTTTTTTGTTGCTTTTTTATTCTGAACGTTATAAAAGAAAGTTTTTAACTGGAAATATCATAGTGGCTTTTCTCTCCGCTTTTGTTTTGATTATTATTACATTATTTGAAATATTTGCACTTAGTAGTTTGAAAATTAATATCTATTTTATTTGGGAAGATCTCAGATTCTTAACTTTCGGTTATGCTATTTTTGCATTTTTAGTGAGTTTTATAAGAGAGATAATTAAAGATATTGAAGATGTTGAAGGAGACAAGGAGCAGGGATGCAGGACACTTCCGATTGTTTCCGGAGAATTAATAAGTAAAATAGTTGTAATTGGTTTTTCTATAATCACTATAGCTTTTCTTTTATATGCACAGGTTCAACTTTTTCAAAACGGAAATGAAATTTTATGTTGGTATTTTATTTTAGTACAATTGCTTTTCGGTTTTTTAATTTATAAAGTTATAATTGCTAAAGAAAAAAAGCATTTTAGAAAAGCTGGTAATCTTACGAAAATTATTATGCTGGTCGGTATTCTTTCGATGTTATTGTTGTTGATATAGTTGTCATTAGGTTGTCATTAAGTAGTCATTCAATTGGCATTCAATAGCTAAAATTACAATTAAATTATGCTAAGCAAATGACAGCGAAGCGAATGACACCCGAAGGGTAAATGACACGAAGTAAATGACAGCAAAGCGAATGACTCAAAAAATAGTATTTATATTGTTATGGTAGGAAACGAATTATTTAAGGATTATAAAATTATTTTGGCTTCGAAATCTCCACGTCGCCATTATTTGATAAAGGAGATGGGGATTGATTTTGAGATAAAAACAAAAGAAGTTGATGAAGTATATCCCGAAGAACTAAAAGCTGAAGAAATAGCTTTATTCTTATGTAAACTCAAAGCTGATGCTTTTACCGAAAGCGAAATTGATAATAAAAGCATTGTAATTACTGCTGACACTATTGTATGGTTTAAAGATGGAATTCTCCACAAACCAAATGATTTTAATGATGCGATTAATATATTACAAAAACTTTCAGGCGAAAGACATGAAGTTTATACAGGAGTTTGCATGAAATCCAATAAGAAAACCAAGAGTTTCTATGCCCGTTCAGATGTTTATTTTAGAAAGCTTTCACTTGATGAAATTGAATGGTATATTAAAAATTACAAACCTTTTGATAAAGCAGGTGCTTATGGTGCACAGGAATGGCTTGGATATATTGGCATTGAAAAAATTGAAGGCTCATATTTCAATGTTATGGGACTTCCAACACAGAAGCTTTATGATGAATTGGTGAAGTTTGTATCAGTTGACTAATTTGGCTATCCACCAATTCAAAACGTCATTGCGATGGAGGAATGACCGAAGCAATCTCTTATGGTATAATGTGTTGTTTGTTCAAATGGATTGCTTCGCTTCGCTCGCAATGACGGAGCCAGATGAAACGGATTGTTTTGTTATCATAGCAATGATGATTTCTGTTTAAACACAATAATCCCCAGATAACAAAGTTTTAAATTCTGAAACAATATTTAGCATTTACCAGAAACTGATGTTTTTGAAATTCTTTAATTAAAATTTGCTTAATAAAAAATAGATTCTATAATTCAAATGCTTAGATAACATACGGTTTGGGTATTCGAATTTGTTTTTTGGAATTTATTTGTTATTTGTTTTTTGTTATTTGGAGTTTTCTTGCAAAGACTCTTTATCTTTGTCCTTCAAAATTTTTAAGAATTGAATATAATAATCGAATATCCCGGCTGGTACATTTTAATCTGCATTCTCATTGGAGTTTTGCTTTCCGGTGTTTTGTATTTCAGGAACAAAAAAGATGGTTTTAAACGGATTACAACTATATTCTTATCAATTTTTAGATTTATTTCTATAACAATCATTGCAATTCTATTGCTTTCTCCACTTTTAAAAACAATTTCAAAAAGGCTGGAAAAACCTGTCATAATCTTAGCTGTAGATAATTCAGAATCAGTTGTTATTAATAAAGATTCAGCATTTTACAAAGGGGAATTTGTTGCTGGTTTAAAACAGTTTGTTGATGAGTTATCAGATGATTATGATGTAAAAACCTATACTTTTGGTGATAATATCGGGACCGATTTTAATGTAAACTTCACTGAAAAACAAACTGATTTTACTTCTTTGTTCAAGGATATTGAAACGACCTATTCAAACAGAAATGTCGGTGCTTTGATTCTTGCAAGTGACGGAATTTACAATATGGGAGCAAATCCGGTTTATGCTTCAGCGAAAATAAATATTCCCGTTTATACTCTTGCTTTGGGTGATACATCCTACCAAAAGGATTTGATAGTGAAAAAAGTCAACTATAACAAAATTGCATTTCTGGGTAATAAATTTCCATTGGAAATAAATTTAAGTGCATACAAATGCAAAGATGAAAAATCAAAGCTTACTGTATCGGAAGGCAGTAAAGTTATCTATACAAAAACCGTTGATTTGATTAGCGATGATTTTTCTGAACAGCTTATGCTTAAAGTGGAAGCTAAGAAAAAGGGGATGCAGCAATACACTGTTAAACTTTCAAATCTTGATGATGAAATTAGTTTTGACAATAATGTGAAAAGCATTTTTATTGACGTAATCGACAGTAAACAAAAGATTTTAATACTTGCCGATGTTCCTCATCCTGACATCTCAGCTTTACGACAAGCAATCGAAAGCAATTATTATTATGAAGTGGAAGTTGAATATTTAAAAGATTTCACCAAATCCTTTTCGGGCTATAATCTTGTGATATTGCATCAATTGCCATCTGATAGAATGTCGCAGACTATTACAAAGAAGCTTATTGATTCGAAAGTCCCAGTGCTTTTTGTTTTGGGTTCTCAAACAAATCTAAGCCTTTTTAATGCTTTGAGAGCAGGAGTGAGTGTGCAGGTGAAAGCAAAAGCTGATCTTGATGAATCTTTGGCGGCTTACAATCAAAATTTCTCTTTATTTTCCTTAAGTGATGAAACAAAAAAGGCAGTTCAAAAGTTGCCGCCTTTGCTTTGTCGTTTCGGTGATTATAAAACTCAAAATGCAACTGATGTTTTGTTCACTCAAAAAATAGGTAGCCTCGTTACAAGCAAACCTTTAATCACTTTTAGCCGGAATTTTGATTCAAAATATGCGGTGATTACCGGCGAAGGAATCTGGAAATGGAGGTTAAGCGACTATTTATATAACGATAATCACGAAGCTTTTAATGAGATAGTTACTAAAACAGTTCAGTATATGTCGCTCAAAGTTGAAAAAAGCTTTTTTATTGTTAATTGTGATAATAGTTTTATGGAAAATCAGTCCATCGAAATGGAAGCCGAAGTCTATAATCAGAGCTATGAAGCTGTAACTGACGTTGATGTTTCTATCAATATTATTAACTCTGATAATAAAAAATTTCCTTTTACTTTTAGCCATAGAGGAGAAACTCATTATTTAAATGCAGGAACATTTCCGCCCGGCAGATATAAATATATTGCAAATGTGAAAGTAGGAGAGAAGGTCTATCGCGAAGATGGATTTTTCAATGTTTTGGATGTAAATGTTGAATCCATAAACACAGTTGCTAACCATCAATTGATGTTCAATATTGCTGACCGACATGATGGTGAAATGTTTTATCCTAAACAATTGGAGAAACTGAAAAATGCTATTATTCAAAGAGAAGATATAACAACGGTTTCTTATTCACAAAAGAGTTTCAGAGACTTGATAGATATTAAATTAATGTTTTTTATTATTCTGATATTCCTGACGGTTGAGTGGTTTATAAGGAAAAGAGCGGGGAGTTATTAGTTTCAGGTTTCAGGTTTCAAGTTTCAGGTTTCAAGTTTGGCGTCATTGCGAGCGAAGCGAAGCAATCTGTTTGTCAAAGCACTGCGTCTCAAGGAGTAGATTGCTTCAGTCGTTCCTCCCTCGCAATGACGCCTTGAACTGGCATCTTAACACTGAACACCCAATACCGAATACTGGATTTTTATCCTGCATCTTGAATCTTGCATCATGTATCAATCCCCAAACCTGAAACTTTAAACTTTTAACTTTTAACTTGAAACTACTAATTTCTTCTTTATCTTCGCAATCTAATTTTATATCATTATGGCAGTTTTAATTTTTAAGATAATAGTAATAATTCTTGTTTTCGACTATCTACTCGATAGATTCTTAGGCTATTTGAATACTACCCGCTGGAGTGATACACTTCCAAAACAACTTGAAGGAATTTATGACCCGGAAAAATATAAGAAACAACAAAACTATTCAAAAGTACGTCACAGATTTGGAAATTTTTCGAGTTCATTGTCATTGACAATCATGCTTTTTATGCTTCTATTAGGAGGTTTTGGATGGCTTGATGATTTTGTAAGGCAATATACCGAAGAGCCGATTTATATGGCTTTGCTGTATTTTGGAATACTTGGAATTGCTGCCGACATACTCACAACACCACTTTCGGTTTACAGTACTTTTGTGATTGAAGAAAGGTTTGGTTTCAATCAAACCAAAGTTTCGACATTTATTCTTGATAAACTTAAAGGTTGGTTGCTTGGAATTATTATTGGCGGTGGTTTGTTTGCTTTGGTTGTCTGGATATATGACACTACCGGAACCTACTTCTGGCTTTATGTGTGGGTTGTGATTTCAGTGTTTTCTGTTTTTATGAGTATGTTTTATTCAAACCTGATTGTTCCTTTATTTAACAAGCAAACTCCACTCGAAGATGGAGAGTTGCGTGATGCAATTAAAGAGTTTTCCGACAAAGTAGGATTTAAACTCGACAATATTTTTGTTATAGATGGCTCTAAAAGGTCGAAAAAGGCAAATGCTTACTTCACAGGCTTAGGAATGAAAAAACGCATAGTGCTTTACGATACACTTATTAAAGACCATACTGTTGATGAGTTGGTTGCTGTTTTAGCACATGAAATTGGACATTACAAAAAAAAGCATACTGTTTTGGGTATGATTATGTCGATTGCCCAAACCGGATTAATGCTTTATATACTTTCATTGTTTATTGCCAAAGGCTCAAATCTTTCAGTTGAATTGGCAAGTGCACTTGGAGCACAGGCAAGTTTTCATATTGGAATACTTGTTTTCGGTTTGCTTTACAGCCCGCTTTCTACAGTTATTGGGATTATAATGAATATGCTTTCTCGCAAAAATGAATTTGCTGCGGATAAATTTGCAGGTGATAATTATAGCTCAGAAGCTTTACAAAATGCACTGAAAAAACTGTCTGTTAATAATTTAAGCAATCTCACTCCACATCCTTTATATGTGTTTTTCAACTATTCGCATCCACCTTTGCTGGAAAGGTTAAAGGCTTTGGGTAATGGGAAATAATTATTGCCACGAATGCACGAATAATTTTATTTTATTTTTTTAATTTTATATAACTAAATTAAATTTGATATTCCAAATTGGAATAGCAAATCAAATGGATATCACAAATTGTGATATCAAGATAGGACCCGTATTTTTATTTAAATTTTCAAATATGAATGATATAAATACCAAAATAGTTATACCTGATGAAATGGTCATGCAAAAGATATTCTCAATCAGAGGTAGGAAAGTAATGTTAGACAAAGACTTAGCAGAACTTTATGAAGTTGAAACACGGGTGTTAAACCAGGCTGTAAGTAGGAATATTGAACGTTTTCCGGAAATGTTTATGTTCCAATTAACACAAAATGAATTTGAAATCTTGAAATCACAATTTGTGATATCAAGTTGGGGTGGAACTAGAAAACTACCTTATGCTTTTACAGAACAGGGTGTAGCAATGCTTTCAAGCGTATTGAAAAGTAAAAAAGCAATTCAGGTTAACATTAAAATAATAATGGTATTTACAAAAATTCGAGAAATGTTAATAGATACTCTTGGTCTAAAATTAGACATTGAAAATATTAAGAAAAAACTCGAAAATCAAAATAAAAGTATAGAATTAGTATTTAGCTATCTTGATGAATTAATTGAAAAACAAGAAAATCCAAAGCCAAGAAAGCAAATAGGATATAGAATATCGAAGGAATAATAAATTTAACTTGATGTCGCAAATTGCGACTTCAAGCATTATAATATTGAATACTAAAAAATCGTTCTGAAATAGTATGCCATTAAACTTAAAGCAATATGACTAAAAGATTAGCCTTTTTATTTTTAATTTTCCTTTCATTTAATAGCGTTTCCAATGCTCAAGCTCTGTTCCCAATTATTGACAGTACTTGTCATTTTGGCTTTATAAACAAAAAAGGAGAAATTGTTATTGAGCCTAATTTTGATTGTGTTTTTGATTTCAATGAAGGATTTGCACCTGTATTCATTGATAATAAATGGGGTTATATTGATACTAATGGAGTTATGGTAATTGAGAATATTTATAAAAAGGCATTAAACTTTAGTGATGGTTTAGCACTTGTCATTAAGGACAGTTTAGTTGGTTATATAAATAAAGATGGAAAAACAATAATTCCATTTATATACGAAGATGGGTTAAGTTTTAGTGAAGGTTTAGCCGCTGTTTTTATTGATGAAAAGGGCTGGGGTTATATTGGTGAAAATAACAAGTTTAATAAAAGATTAAACAGAAAATTAGATTTCAATTGGTATGAAGTCGAATGTGGAGATGATAATTGTCCATCCTATATGGATTTCTTCAATTCAGGATTAATTCCGTACTATGATGGTAGGGATTATTATGATAAAATATTCATAGATAGAAAAGGCAAAAAACATAGTTTTTCTAAAGATGTTTACTCTTTCTATGATGGACTTGCAGATTTCAAAGAGAATAATAGATATGGTTTTATTGATACAAAAAACAATGTTATCATTCCTGCCAAATATTATAAAGTTTCAAATTTTAATAATGGATTGGCATGGGTGATTGATAGTTTAATAAACTCTGATTTTCTTTTATTATTAATTGATAAAAATGATTCGATTTATAATTCAATAGAACTAGGAAAACGACAAGCAATATTTATTATAAATAATGAAAATAGTATTTGTAATATTTATTTTAAAAATTCTGATTCTATAGCTTACGTAAGCCCGAAGGGTGATATATTATTTGTTGAACATAAAAGAAATAATTTTAAGAATATGGATTTGTGCAATAGCCTTTGTAGAAAGTTTAATAATGATCCTAGAAATCCATGGATATGCAAATGGCATGATAGTTTAATTCCAATTGATATCGATGGAGTCTTAAAATATGTTGATATAAAGGGTAATGTAATTTGGGAAGGTGGTAAAGCGACAAAGAATTAATAATAGTCCATATTTTGAATTAGATAGGGATTTAATCGACATTAACCATTGTAAAAATCAAAATGTCCTTTGGTAATTTTGAATCAACAATTAGTATAATATGGATTAAATCCCTAATTAATTTATAAATTTATTTAGGCATTTATAATAATTAATCACGCAAAATTGTTACTGTTCCATGAATTTCATCAGTTTTAAAATAAGTTTTATATTTTAAAACGTAGTAATAAGTGCCATCAGAATGATTATCACCATCCCAGTCATTATCGTATTTGTCGGATTCATAAACTTTTTTACCCCAACGATTAAAAATGAGTAGAGTAGCTTCTTCAAGTTTTTCAACATTTTTAATATAG
>JAIPBB010000022.1 GCA_021739805.1 Saprospiraceae bacterium
ATTAGTAGTGAAGTAATAGCTTGGGTAAAATCAAGGAATGATAAAAAGTGTTATATAAATTGGCATTTCACAACAGCGGACTCCAGAATCAAGTTGAAGAGATTATATCCGTCAATTGTGCCTTGACAAGACACTAGGTTTGATAAAGTACTTAAAAGGAAAATCAGAATGATTTCAAAATTCGATTCACGACTCACGACTCACGACTCACGAGTTACAGAATCCGACTCACGACTCACGACTCACGACTCACGACCAAAGGTACTAGTTACAGGCTCCGACGGCTTCATAGGTAGTCATCTTACGGAGGAGCTGGTCAAGCGGGGGTACAAGGTGCGTGCCTTTGTGTATTATAATTCGTTTAATTCCTGGGGATGGATAGATAGTTTTGATCAGGAGATCAAAGATCAGATTGAAATATTTGCTGGTGATATCCGTGATCCTAATGGTGTGCGTGAAGCAATGAAAGGGATTGATATTGTCTTTCATCTGGCAGCTTTGATTGCTATTCCTTTTAGTTATCATTCACCCGACAGCTATATAGATACTAATATAAAAGGTACTTTGAATGTATTGCAGGCTGGACGTGATCTAGGAACTGATCGGATATTAGTAACCTCTACTTCCGAAGTATATGGCACTGCTCAATATATCCCAATTGATGAGAAGCATCCACGGCAGCCGCAGTCTCCATATAGTGCCAGTAAAATTGGTACGGATTGTATAGCTGAATCGTTTTATAGGTCATTTAATCTGCCGGTCACGATTGTGAGACCATTTAATACTTATGGTCCCCGGCAATCTGCCAGGGCAGTGATTCCTACGATTATTACGCAATTACTGGCAGGAAAAGAGGAAATAAAATTAGGTGCTTTGCATCCTACCCGTGATTTTGTGTTTGTGAAAGATACTGCCGAAGGATTTATAAAAATAGCTGAAGAGAGCAAGACTATTGGTGAGGATGTGAATATTGCTACCGAAAGTGAAATATCTATTGGTGATATTGCAGCCGAATTAATAAAACAGATCAATCCTAAGGCAAGAATAAATTGTGAAGAAGTGAGATTGCGTCCAGAGAAAAGTGAAGTATTTCGCCTGTATGGATCTAATAAAAAGCTACATCAGTTAACAGGGTGGATTCCTGGTGTTTCTATGAAAGATGGCTTACGGGAGACGATCGAATGGTTTTCTAATGAAGACAACCTGCGGATGTACAAGGGGGGGTATGTTCTTTAAGTTGAGATACGTAACTCGAGACTCGGAACTAGAAACTCGAAACTTGAAAACAAGAAAATATGAAAGTGGTCGAATGAGATCAGTTTTGCTAGTAAATTCCTCCATGATTGAAATCTCTGTGAACTCAGAGTCCTCTGTGGTAAAATAGATTGAAGACTCACAACTCACGACTCACGACTCACGACTCACGACCAAAGGTCTTGTTAATCGGCGGAAATGGATTTATTGGTTGTCATTTAGCTGATAAACTTTATGAGATTGGATATCATGTAGCTATAGCTGATTTGTTTAATAAGGCTGAAAGCAGTTACGATTTTATTCCGGTGGATATAACAGATCCTATAATAATAAAGGAAGAATTTGATTACGTAATACATTTAGCAGGATTATCTTATGATATTGATGAAAGACCATTAATGTACGAAAGAATTAATACAATAGGTACAATAAATATTCTGGAATGGTTGAAAGAAAGACAGATCAAAAAGTTTATTTTTATTTCGTCGGGCAGTATTTATGGTGGTGAATATAACCATCCTGTATCAGAAGATGATTTGCCAAATCCACAATCTCCTTATGCAATATCTAAATTCAATGCTGAAAAATGGGTTGAGTATTATAGCGAGAAACATAAAATAGACACAATAATATTCCGGTTATTTAACGTCTATGGTAGAGGGATGTCAGAGCAAACTTGCTTTGGAGAAATAAAGAGGCAGATATATAGTTCGAGTCAGAATATTATTATGCGCAATATTCATGATGTTATTGATGCAGTTCATATTCATGATGTTATTGAGGCATTGATCAAAGGATTAGAATATTATACAAATGTATTTGAAGTATTTAATGTCAGCAATAATAAGGAGCTTTCGATTCAGAAGATAATAAAATTATCTATGGAGATTACCAGAATAAAAAAAGAGTTAAAAAGTTTGAAGCAAAAAGCGGATTCAAATCGAGTAGGGAATAACAATCAAATCAAAACGCAATTGAATTGGAAACCGAAAATGGATATTAACACAGGGTTAAAAGATTTTTTTACTGCTGAAGAGGAATGATGATGAATATCAATGAATTACAAATAAATCAGGGAACAACTATTATTGAAGCACTAAAAAGGATGGATGAAATTGGCAGGAAGCTTTTGATAGTTGTGGAGGGAGACAGATATTTTGGGTTATTGAGTATAGGAGATATACAGCGAGCAATATTGGAAAAGACAGATTTAAGTGAGCCGATAGAGAGAATCTTAAGGAAGGAAGTGAAATCAGCTGCTATTGGAAGTAATTTAGAAGAATTAAAAAAAGAGATGTTAAAGAACAGAATAGAATTTATGCCGATAGTTGATGCGAAAAACGAAATAGTAGAAGTATTGTTTTGGGATGATTTGTTCAAAGAAGAGATTAAATATCACAGTAAGATAGATATCCCGGTGGTGATAATGGCAGGAGGAAAAGGTAGCCGAATGAAGCCTTTTACCGATGTATTACCGAAAGCAATGATCCCCGTTCATGAGCATACGGTGATCGAAGAGATAATGGAAAAATTTAAGAAATATGGAGTAACAGAATTTTATATTTCTGTAAATCATCAAGCTGATTTGATAGAAAATTATCTAATCAGTAGAGAGTACAATATCGAATTTATTCGTGAAGAGAAACCATTAGGTACAGCGGGTTCACTTTTTTTATTAAAGGATAAATTTGATGATAATATTTTTGTGATAAATTGTGATACTTTGATTTTTGAAGATTATTTCCAGATGTTAAAATTTCATAAAGAGAATAATAATAAAATCACTATTATTTCAGCACTAAGATCGGTTAAAATACCTTTTGGTGTAATAGAAACAGAACCAGGGGGAATATTCAAAAAAATTGAAGAGAAACCAGAATACAATTTTCAGATAAATAGTGGATTTTATCTTCTAAATCATGAAGTATTGGATTATATTCCAGAAAACCAGAAATTTGATATGCCAGAATTAATAGAGAAAGCTCAAATAAAAGGTGATAAAATCGGAGTGTTTCCTATTAGTGAGAAATCCTGGCAGGACCTGGGGCAATGGGAGTTTTATAAGAGTTTTATAAGGGATTTTAATAGTGAATAATCGTGTGTTCATCGGGTTATCTAATACATCTAATATAAGCTCAGGTTTTGCCATGGCATTAAGGTCAATAGGAATAAAAGCAAAATCTTATGAGTATCAAAGATATTCATCCCGATTTGATCAGGAATCGGGAAAAACTCTTTTTCTTATAAAGGATAATGGCAAAACAAGGATTTTTAATAAAAATATAATAGCAATCATTAATAATGTTATCAAATATATACATTTATTTATACATATACCTTTTTACAATGTTTACTTTTTTTCTCGACATTCAACATTTCTTCCTGATATGAAGGATTTGAGAATTTTGAAATTTTTTCGGAAGAAAATATTTTTACTTTTTGTCGGATGTCCGGAAAGGAATCCTAATTATGAAAATGGCGAAAAAGACTTTATATGTAAATATTGTAAAAATGAAGAATTAAAGGAGAATTGCTCTTGCCGGGATATAACCGAGAAAAGAAGAATAGTGAACATTAATTTGAAATATTGTGATAAAATATTTGCTCTTGAAGACGTAGGTGACTTATCGAATGTAAAACCAACCTTCTGGATGGCTGCTATAGAAAATCTGGAACCTGAATATCTGGATGAGAAATATTCTCGAAATAAATTACTAATCAGCCATTTACCGAGTAATTCTTTATACAAACAAACAGATATAATCGAACCTATACTAAAAAGAATTGCTTTAAAGTATCAAGAAGTAGAGATAATAATTAAAAAGGAATACTGGTCACGGGAAGAAATAATCAAAACGCTGCAAAAAACTCATATTTTAGTGGAATCACTAAGCGGAATAACTTATGGTGTAATTGGAGCAGAGGCAATGTCAGCCGGGTGTGTAGTGATGAGTAGTTATCCTCAATTTATCAGCAAATATCACGATTTTCACGCTATTGTGAAGGTAACATCAGAAAATCTATACGATGTATTATGTGAATATATCGAAGATAGGGTAAAATTGAAATCACAGGCAAAAAAAAGTATTGAGTTCTATAATAAATATCATAGTTATAAAGCAGTAGGCAAATATCTGCAAAAAGAGATGGGTTTATAATGTGTGGTATTTGCGGGATTGTCAGTTTTAGTGAAAAGAAATATTCTCCAATAATGCTTAATGAGATGAATAATTTGATCAGGCATCGAGGACCTGATGATGAAGGATATTTTATTTATAATAATGAAGAGAAAATAGCCTTGAGTTGTTCCGGAAAAGATTCAGTAATCGAAATTCAAAGAAGCTTACCTTCTATTGAAAACGGGTTCAATTTTGATATTGGATTGGGATTTAGAAGGTTATCCATTTTAGATTTAAGCGCAGCAGCACATCAGCCGATGCTTGACAAAGAGAAGAGATTTGTTATCGTCTTCAACGGAGAAATTTATAATTATCAGGAAATAAGAGGAGAATTAGAATCAAAGGGAATAACTTTCAGGTCTAATTGTGATACAGAAGTAATTCTGGAAGCTTATAAGACCTGGGGAAGAGATTGCGTTAAAAGATTCAACGGCATGTGGAGTTTTGTAATATTTGATGTAAGGGAGCAAAAATTCTTTATAAGTCGAGATAGATTTGGAATTAAACCTTTATATTACATATATAAACCGGGAGTATTTTTTGCTTTCGCTTCAGAAATAAAACCGTTGCTTCAGTTGAGTGAGCGAAGATTAAGCAGGAACAGAACTGCTTCGTTTTTATATTTCAGCAATTCAATATATCAGGATAAAACTTTTTATACCGATATTTATGAATTACCCAGAGGGCATAATGCAGAACTAGTAAAAAATAAACTACAGTTATGGCAGTATTATGATATTGAATTGAAGAGAAAAGCACATAGAAATGAAAAAGAAGATACAGAAGAATTTAAAGAATTATTATTTAATGCGATTAAACTCCGTCATATCAGCGATGTTGGGGTTGGATATGCATTAAGTGGAGGAATTGATTCATCTTCAATTACCTGCAGTTCAACTGTTCTCTTTCCAGAAAGAGAACATAAAACATTTTCTCTGGTTTTTCCAGATGAAGATTTTTATGAGAGTATTTATGTGGATGCAGTCTCAGGAAAATACAAGCTTGATTCATTTAAAACCACACCAGTATTTTCTGATCTTATGGAAGATTTTCGAAGATTTATGAATACTATGGAAGAGCCGGTAACCGGACTATCTTATTATGGAGAATTTAAATTAAGGCAGTTAATCAGAGAGAACAGAATTACAGTGAGTCTGGATGGTCAGGGTGCGGATGAAATAATTGGAGGGTATAAATCACTATTTATATACAAATTGTTAGATGATATCAATGAAATAAAGATAGGGAAATTTATACAGGAATATTCCCAGATAAGAGATATTTATAATATTTCAATAATAAAAATAATGAAGAATTATGTTAAAAGATTGCTGATAGATCAAAAGAAAGGCAAAATATTAAATAATAAATACTTAAATGATGATTATTTCAAAGATTGCAGCTTAACTTCAGGAAACAAATTTAAGATGAAATCGGGATTATTGAACAGTGAACTGGCTAATATGCTATTCTTTTCATCTATTCCGGATCAGTTGAGCAGAGCAGATAAAAGCGCTATGGCTAGTTCTGTTGAATGTCGTTTTCCTTTTTTAGATCACAAGCTGGTGGAATTTTCTTTAAATTTGCCTGCAGAGCGAAAAATCCAAGGTGTCACATCCAAGGTAATCCTGAGAAAGGCAATGAAAGGAATTGTACCAGATAGTGTTTTAGCCAGAAAAGATAAAGTAGGATTTGCGACTCCTCAACATAAATGGATTAAGTCATTCTACTTTGAGGTAAAACACAATTACGAGTTAAAAAAATATTTTAATGAGCTCAGGTTTTTAGATGTTGATAAATTTCTGAAAGATATAGAGATATATTTATTAAGTGATAGTGTAAACCTACCATTTGATTATTTTATATGGAAGATATTCAATATCGCAGAATGGTGTAAATCACATAAGGTAACGATGACATAGTGAAAATAAAAGATTTTACCAAAGACACCGTAATTTATGGATTAGGAAATGTTTTAAAAAAAGGGATAGGACTTTTACTAATTCCTCTATATACCAGATATCTAACAACATCAGATTACGGGATTTTAGATAGTCTAAGTACATTAACTTTCTTTTTATCCGCTTTAGCTGGATTAGGTCTTGCTACAGCGACACCCAGATATTTTTTTATGGCTAAGAATGAATATGAAAAAGGAAAGGTATTGTACACGTCTCTCTTGTTGCTAATTTTCTCTTATGGAATTATTACTATTTTAGGTATCTGCTTTTCAAAAAGTATTGCATTGGATCTATTTAAAGATGTAAAATATCAGAAGGTTGTAATTGTAAGTATAATGACTATGTTTGTCATTGCTGTTTCTAAGCAGCAGGAAGATATTTTCAGATATTATCGGAAAGCCAGGAAGTATTTAATTGTAATATTGATTCGAGCAATTGTTAATCCATTGTTTATTATTTATTTATTAGTAATGCTTAAACAGGGTGTATTAGGTGTAAAACTTGGTGGATTATTTTCAATTATCATAATCTTGATTTATACATGGTTTAGCTTTTCAAAAAACAAATATACTATTGAATTTGACTTGCAATGGGCAAAAAAATTGTTAAAATTCGGTTATCCATTAATCTTTTTTACCATAGCAATGTGGATTTTTTCTGCTTCAGATAGATTTATAATATTACATTTCAGAAATGCTGCCGAAGTAGGCTTATATAGTATTGGATATAAATTTGCTTATCCAATTATATTGATCAATATTGCAATTGATATGTCCTCTGGTGTGATAATGCTTTCATCTTATGAAGATGAATCAGGAGATAAGAAGGAGAAAACAAAAAAATTAAATAGCCAGATCTGGGACATATATATTGGATTAACAGTACCTTTAGCCTTAATGATTTCGATTTTTGGCAAACAATTACTAAGTATTTTTACTACTCCAGATTATGTACCTGGTGCAATTGTGATTCCATTCATCGCTTTTTCATTAGTATTACAAAGATGCGTGGAAATAACAGGATTTGGTTTAGTATTAAAAGAAAAGAGTAAAATTGTATCTTATATAATGGTTTTTGCTGCTGCAGTAAATATCATTCTGAATTTCTGGCTGATTCCTAAATATGGGTATTTAGGCGCAGCCATTACAACCCTCATATCCTATATAATTTATTTTACATTAGCCTATTATTTTTCTCAAAAACATTTTTATGTAAAGAGAAAAATATATAAAAATGTATTATTAATGTTGTCTGCTTTTATAATAGCCTGGTTCGTTAATTATCCTGAGGTTAAAAACCTCTGGTCAACCCCTATATATATAAAAGTAATGATCATTTTAGCGAGTATTGTGCTAAGCAACAAGGATAACCTGTTAAAACTGCAGAAAATACTGCAAGCAATGAAAGTTAGGTAGAAAATGAATATAGAATATAAAATATGTACATTTTGCGTAATGGATACTACGGATCCGGAGATATATTTTGACTCACAAGGTCGCTGTAATCATTGCCAAAGGGTTGATAATGATTTAAGGCGTATTAATAGTCAAATTCGTGATAAAAAAACAGAATTTGACCTGATAATTTCAGCTATTAAGAAAAATGGGAAAAATAAGAAATTTGATTGCATCATTGGTGTGTCTGGAGGAGTAGATAGTAGTTATCTTGCCTACTTAGTCAAGAAATCCGGATTACGACCTTTAGCTTTACACCTCGATAATGGCTGGAATTCTAAGCTGGCAGTTAAAAATATTAGAAATTTATTAGAAGAACTAGAAATTGAATTATTTACCCATGTAATTGACTGGGATGAATTTAAGTCTTTGCAGAGAGCTTTTCTGGAAGCGTCAACACCGGATTCTGAAATTCCGAGTGATCATGCAATCCTTGCTCTATTATATAGGAAAGCTTCTGAATATAACATTCCAATTATTTTAGGTACAAATTATACCTCTGAATCAATTTTGCCTAAATCATGGTCTGATGGGCATTGGGACTGGGCTTACATAAATAAAGTTAATAAACTATTTGGGAATGTTAAGCTTAAAACATTCCCACATTACAGTATAATGAAATTAATTTACTATCGGAGGATCAAAAGAATAAAAATATATTCATTACTTGATCTGATTGACTATAATAAATTAGAGGCTAAGCAATTTTTGATTAGAAAATTTGACTGGGAAGATTATGGTGGTAAACATTCTGAATCTATCTATACAAAATTTTATCAAGGTTACATTCTTCCAGAAAAATTCGGATTCGATAAAAGAAAAGCTCACTTATCATCATTAATTGTTGCTGGTCAAATAACGCGGGAGCAGGCTTTGCAAGAATTAAAAGAACCGATTTACGATAAGGATAAATTAATTGAAGACACCAGATATGTTTTGAAAAAATTAGAATATAGTGAAGAAGAATTTGCCTCCATTATGAAAAGACCAATTTTGACATATAAAGCTTTAAGTCCAATTCTTCCAGGACTCATTAGGAATCTGGATAAAAAATTATTCAATTTCTTAATTAAGTTAAAAAATGGAAAACTGATATGACTGTTATTATTGATTATGGTATGGGTAATTTAAGATCAGTAGTCAAAATATTAGAAAGAATGAGTGTGCCTGTAAAGGTAATTACTACTGGTGATTCGAGTGCGTATGCTGATAAAATTATCTTACCAGGAGTAGGTCACTTCAGTAGGGGAGTGGAGGAATTAGAACAACGAAATTTTCTTAATTATATTAAAAAGAAAGTTATAGAAAATAAGATACCGATTTTAGGAATTTGTCTTGGAATGCAGCTTATGTTTACTGATAGTGAAGAAGGTGATGGCATTGGATTGGGTCTTATTAAAGGTGAAGTAAGGAAATTTAATATAATGGAGAACAGTATTAAGATACCTCACATGGGATGGAACACAATAACTCATAATGGCAATAAATTGTTTAAAGGCATTGAACAGGGAAGTGAGTTTTATTTTGCTCATTCTTATTATGTTGAACCGGCAGATGACCCTATTATTTGTGCTTCATCTGAATATGGGTTTAAATTTTGTGCTGCCTTAAGCTCTGAAAATATCTATGCGACACAGTTTCATCCTGAAAAAAGCTTTGAGAATGGTGCCAGAGTAATTAAAAATTTTATCAGGTTCTGCTGATGTTTAGACCCAGAATAATTCCTGTTTTAACCGTAATAAAAAAACGCCTGGTGAAGACAGTAAAATTTAAAAAAGAGATTTACATTGGTGATCCTCTCAATGCGTTAAAGATATTTAATGAATTCCAGGCAGACGAGATAATTATAAATGATATCAGGGCATCCATAGAGAATAGAGCAATCGATCATGAATTTGTGAGGCAGGTTGGAGATGAAGCTTATATGCCAGTTTCTGTTGGGGGGGGGGTAAGTAACATTCAGACAGTAAGAAAAATCTTAAATTCTGGTGTAGAAAAAGTAGTATTAAATTCTACTGCAGTGCTAAAACCAGAATTAGTATCACAGATCGCCCAAACATTTGGTTCTCAGTCAATAATAATTTCAGTAGATATTAAAAGGGATATTTTTAAAACTTATCAGGTAATGTATAATTCCGGGAGGAAGAAATCAAACTATATAATGCTGGATTTCATCAGGAAAATGGAAGATATGGGGGCTGGCGAAATATTAATCAATACAATAGATCGAGATGGTTTAATGATTGGATATGATGAAAATTTAATTGCAAGAATCTCATCTTTTATAAAAATTCCAGTAATAGCATGTGGTGGTGCCAGTAATATTCTTGATATGGTAAATTGTTATAAACATACTGAGGTAAGTGCATTAGCAGCAGGAAGTATTTTTATTTTTCAGAACAGAAACAGGGGGATATTAATTAATTATCCCGATCGAGAAAATCTGAAAGGTTTGTTCAATGCGTAAAATCAGAATAATATATATAAACTTTAATGACTGTAGTGGTAAATATCCTAATAGTATTACCGATGGAGATGCATTTTATACACATGGTTGGGGTTCTTTAATGGCAAGGGAGTTTAAAAAAAATATACAAGACTATGAAGTTGAATGCTGGAAAGCAGACAGTCGGGTAAAAAAGCAATATACAAAAACAATATCTGGAGTGATATTTAAGATTTTTCCAGCAATACATATAAAAAAACTCGGTTTTTTTTCCTGGCAATTAGCAAAAGAACTAAAAAAAAATGTCGGGAGTGGAAAAGTCATTGTTAATATATCCTCTGGCAGGCATCTATTATTTTATCAACTTGCACCATTATGCAGAAAAATTCTTTTAGTTTTGCAGCATCATGGAGAAACAACCTCAATATTTGATCTAAAATATCGAAAAGGTTTTCTTTCTAAACTACGAGCGTTATTAATGTTATTACCAGAATATTTAGCATTTATAAACGTGAATCACTATTTTCTATTAGATGAAAGGCTGATAAACTTTTTGCCTGAAACATTTAAAGGTACCTATTCCATTCAAACAACAGGAGTCGATCCGGAAATATTCCATCCATTAGACAAAGAAGAAGCAAGGAGAAAATTAGGGTTACCAATAAATATGAAATATATTCTTTATATTGGTCGAATAGGTGATCATAAGAGATTTGATATTTTATTAGAAATTTACAGGGAACTTAAGCAGGAGCGAGATAATGTACAATTGCTTGTAGCTGGTAACCGAACTGGAGATAAATATGAGCAAGAAGCGAAAAAGTCTGGAGTAATTATTTATGGAATAATCAAACAAACAGAATTATATAAATTTCTTTCAGCAGCGGATGTTTATGTTCTTCCGGGATATAAAAACATTCATACTTTTGGGGGAATTGGGATGTTACCTCTTCAGGCGGGGCTATGTAATACACCGACTGTTGGGGCAACCTTGAATACAATTCCCGTTGAAATTAGAGAAAATATCGGCATTTATTCCGAAAAGTATGGAGAAATTAAAAAAGGTATTGAAGCGATACTGGACAAAAGAGTTAAGTTTAGAGAAATGAGAGCAAGTATCTTAAGTACATTTACATGGGAAATAATATCATATAATACGAAAGCATTATATGATAAATATCTTGAAAGATAATATATGAGTTTGATATTAGTTGCACTTATTTTTATTATTATAATATTATTAAGTCAAAAACGACCTACGATTGCTTACTGGATTTTCTTTAGTTTTTTGTTCAATCCGGGTGGCTATGTTACTTATTTGATAGGAACGGATTTGATTGGCAGGATTAATACAGGAGATGTATTCTCGGTATTTCTATTTTTATTGATAAGTTTACACCTAAGAAAACTCCCTCAACTTAATTCTGATAATACTTTTCTCCGGTTAATTACTCTGCTGATAATATTTCGGATATATTTCATTGTCTTTTATGGAATGTTAGTCCCAATGATACATGGAAATGAAAACATCCCGTATTTTTTCTTAAAGAACAGAGGTATATTTAAGCAGTTTATCATGTTATGGGGTTTTTATCTGTTTTTTAGAAAGGATAATTATAATTATTATACTGTAATACTCTATACAGGCATAATATGCCTTAGTCTCTATTTTATAACCTTACTTACTGGATTTCCTCTGATACCAGTGTATACAATTGAGCGTTATAGCGGTTCCGGACAGGCTATGAGAGTATATATGGAAAGTTATGGATTATTTAATAATACTTATGACTGGGCAATTATAGTGTTATTTCTAAGTGGCAGGATAAAAGGCTGGAAATTTCCTAAAGCTAAACTCCTTTATATAACCGGTGGATTGATGATAATTACTCTATTGCTGACTTTAACCAGGAGGGTTTTTGTGGAACTGGCTTTTCGAATATTACTTGTTGCAATAATTATAGCCAGTATATATAAGACAACATTTATTAATATTTTAAGGAAAATATTACTTCCTTTTATTATCCTGACAATATTATTAGTGCTTTTTTTCCCGGCGAGTATTAGAAACTCGCTCAGGCTATATCAGGATTTGTATTCATTTGCCACTGAAGGAGTAGATACCAGAGGAAATTCAGATTACAGACTACAGGGTTCAGGAGGATTGGAGGATGCTAAAACTTATATCCTGGATAATCTAATACTGGGGTCAGGATATGTGGGAATATCATTCCAGGATGTTCAAGAAACTCTTAGAAATGAAGAAGATGCATTTATATCGGGGATGGATGCCTCAGCCGAAGTCTGGTTCTGGGGTAGTCTCTTTCGATATGGCATACTCGGAACGTTAATGTGGCTGCCAATTTTATTTTTTTATATTAAACAAAGTAAATCAGTTTTTCGATTAATAAAAATGGATCCGGGTTATTATCTTAGTAAATATCCAGTTGATTGCGTGTTATTCCTTGGCTGTATAGTTACATTGATTGAGATGTTTACATCTCACATCTATGAACTGGGTGTGAGGATAAGTTCAGTATTTTTAATGAATGTGATCATAGTAATTGTAGTGAAGTATCGATTTAAAACAGATTATGAAAGCAGGATAAGTGGCAATGAACTGGAAAATATCTAAAGAACTAATAGCAGGTATTATCCTGCTAGGGCTGATGATCCTGGTATATATATTGTTGCCGATCGTTAACCTGAATCCCATACTTGGAATCATCAATTCATCAGTGAAAAATTATGCGAGTTTTGTAAGTCTCATACAAGGAATGTTATTTAGTAGTATCAAATTATTATTATTTATAGTTGTCCTGGGATTGATCATCGATAAAAAATTATATACCGGATTTAAAGAAAGCAAAGGGATAACGAAAATATTGCAGGTATTAATATTGATCATCAGTGGTATATATTATCTGGTCGGATTATATCTTTCTATTAAGAATTTTGATCTTGGTTATGATGAAGTCTGGTATTTGCCCATTGCGAGAGGCTTTGCAGATAAACTCCATTTGCTGATCTTTAATGGGAAATTAAGTAGTTTTCCCTATGCTTCAATGTTGCTAAATAATTTCGTTTCTCTGATCAACTACTGGACGGGCTGGACAAATGTGCGGCACTTCAAAGCTGTTAATTCTTTGATAAACCTCTTGTGTATACTAATGATATTTAAGATATATAAGAAAGATTCAGGAATACGTACGGGACTATTTTCAACTCTCATCCTGATCTTTTTACCCGGATTTTTATTTGTGAGCAGTTCATATTTTGGCGTCATTATTTCTATGACATTTGTAATAGTTGCCGGACATGTATTTTTTCATTATGACAGCAGACTTTCAGTTATATTATCAGGATTGATGATGGCTCTGGCTATGCATACAAAACTGCAATTGATCCCTCTGCTGATACTTATCATTTTGATTCAATATATCATTGAAAGAAAGAAAAAGATATTGCTGTTATTAATGTTTGTTGTCGCTTCATATTTATCAATATTTGGCTTAAGGTATTTGCCCAATCTATTTGTTAGTGCGGGTAATCCATTAAGAACTTTTACAAGACTGGGTAACTCTTTTACTGATCCAAGAAATGGTTTCTTTTTTGCTGAACATATTCAGCTCTTTAATAATTTCATTCCGATTATAATATTTTTGACTGTCTCTTTACTATACTTGAGAAAAAAACGTTTGGGATTTGATTTATTCATGTATATCTGCAGTTCCGTCATCATGGTATGGTGGATGATTTTTTATAATATGGCAACATTCAGGCATTTATATTTAGGATTGATTCCCTTTTCGTTTATATCAGCAAAGGCAATATCTGAGTTTTTTTCTGACATTATCCAGAAAACTGATAAGAAGGCAGTTTTATCAACAAATCTAATTTTGCTTTCAATAATATTTCTGATCTTGAATAGTGCATATACCAATCTTAAGGATGCTTATATCGGATATAATGATGGAGTTCAATTTCATTACTCGGGTGTAAAGTCAAGATTGTTTAAACCTATTGTAACCGATACTTCTCAGAAAGAATTTTATCGGTTTGCTTCTCAAGTGATAGGGAAAGATGACATAATTTATAATGGGAATCCTCACTACACAAATTTTTACCTCGGAATACGCGCTTTATCATACAAAGAGATTGAGATAGAGGATAATCACAGACAATGGCTGATTATCAGCCGGGAAAATTATCCTTTGGGATTAGCAAAAGCGTACACTATGATGAAAGCTTTACCGGGTGAAAAACTGTTGAGCTATAAAAATGGAGATTATGAATTATATCGAATATATTTTAAGGAAGAAGAAATTGAAAGAAAATAATGACATTTTTGTAACCCGACCTGATCTACCCGATTTAGACGATTTTGTTAAAGAATTACAGCAAATATGGGAATCAGGCTGGTTAACCAATATGGGAACATTCCATAAAAGTTTAGAAGAAGAACTTAAGGCATATCTTGGAGTGAAATACATATCACTTTTCTGTAATGGCACAATTGCGCTTATGACGGCGTTAAAAGCATTGAATATCCAAGGTGAAGTGATAACAACTCCATACAGCTTTGTTGCCACAGCTCATTCAATAGTCTGGAATGGACTTAAACCGGTATTTGTTGATGTGCTACCCGAAAATGGTAATTTGGATCCAGATAAAATTGAGCAGGCAATTACAAAAAATACTTCAGCCATTATGCCTGTGCATGTTTACGGAAATCCATGTGAAGTTGAAAGAATACAAGAAATAGCAGATAAACAGGGGTTGAAAGTAATTTATGATGCCGCTCATGCTTTTGGTGTTAAGAAAGATGATGTTTCAATTCTGAACTATGGAGATCTGTCAATCCTAAGTTTTCATGCAACAAAAGTATTCAATACTATTGAAGGTGGAGCAATAATCAGTGATACGGCAGAGATGAAACTCAAAATTGACAGATTGAAAAACTTTGGATTTGTGAATGAAGAAGTAGTAGAGGGGATTGGTATTAATGGAAAGATGAATGAATTGCAGGCAGCATGGGGTATTCTCAATCTTAAAAATATTAAAAAGAGCTTAGCTAAAAGGAAAGAAATATTCGAATACTATACAAATAAAATAAAAAATATTGAAGGTTTTAGAATAATTATTCCGCAGGAAAAAGTTAAATCTAATTACTCATATCTTCCTTGTATAATTGATGATAATTACAAATTAAGCCGAAATGATCTATATGATAAATTACGAAACGAAGGCATTTATGCAAGAAAATACTTTTATCCTTTAATTAGTGAATTTCCTAACTATAAGGAGTTAGAAACTGCAAAACCATGGTGTTTAACGAATGCCTATGAATTATCAAATAAAATATTGTGTTTACCTATTTCAACTAATCTTACTGTGCAGGATTTAAATAGAATATGTAATCTTATTTAAACAAGTGAGGATGATATGAAGAAAAAGATAATTATCTGGGGATCGAAAACACATGCAAGATATACTATTGATACAATTGAAAAGGAAGATAAATATATCATTGATTGTCTTTATGATCCAACTATTGAGGATGATATTGAGGTTTATGGATATCCAGTATTTGGGAAAAAGAATAAATTTTTAGAAATTGTCAGAAATAGAGAAATTTTTGGCGGTATAATTGCCATTGGAGATAATTGGATTAGGAAAATGATGCATAATGAAATTGTGAGATTAGTACCTGATTTCAAATTTGTTAGTATAATTCATCCATCTGCACAAATAGGAAGAAACACAGTTATTGGAGATGGATCTTTGATAATGGTCGGGGTAATTGTTAACAACGATGCTCAGATAGGTAAATGTTGTTTTTTAGCAACAAAGGCGTCATTAGAACATGATAGTATAATGCGTGATTTTTCAAGCATTTCGGCAGGAGTAATCACTGGGGGTTATACAGATATTGGAGAGTTAAGTGCCTTAACCTTAGGAGTTATCACTTTTGATCGTATAAAAATCGGTAATCATTCTGTGATTGGAGCTGCCTCACTGGTTACCAGGGATATTCCTGATAATGTGCTGGCTTATGGAATTCCTGCAAAAATAATCAGGAATCGTAAGTCAGACGAGAAGTATCTTAATCCATCTGAGTAATTCTACTTCCTTAAAAAAAAATCTCAAACTGCCGGAATATTGACAAAAAAAATGAATGCTTATTTACACATTGATAATAAATCAAAGATCAAAGTAATCTGAATATGTACCTTTAATGAACAGATTCTATAAGAGGAAATATGAATAATTTATGCTCAATTGTAATACCGGTTTACTACAATGAAGAATCCATAGACAAAACAATCGCAAAATTGAAAGAAGCTGTAATTGATAAATTAGATTATTCTTTCGAAATTGTTTTTGTCGATGATGGCTCAGGAGATGGTTCATACAAAAAATTGATTCAGGCAAAAGGGAAAAGCAATCTAAACATTAAGATAGTTAAGCTTTCAAGAAATTTCGGACAAAGGGCAGCTATCCTGGCGGGTATGAAATATTCTTCAGGCAAATACATAGTAAATATTTCTGCTGACCTGCAAGATCCACCAGAGCTGATTCAAGAAATGTTGGAAATTTTAGTAAATGAAGATTATAAAATAGTTATTGCCCATAGAGAAAACAGAAAAGAGACTTTTTATCGTAGAATTACATCCAAAATATTTTATGGTTTGTTAAGAAGATTGTGCTTTCCACAAATGCCTGAAGGTGGATTTGATTATTTTATGATTAATGATGAAGTAAAAGAAATTTTATTAAACTCAAATGAAATCAATGCGTTTTTACAAGGTCAGTTATTGTGGACTGGATTTAAGCATAAGTTGCTGCCTTATACCCGTCAAAACAGGGAAGATGGCAAATCAAGATGGACTTTGTCAAAAAAAGTGAAATTAGTCATAGATAGTATAATGAGTTACTCGTATTTTCCTCTTCGATTGATGTCAATTTCCGGTTTCATAATTGCTTTTATTGGTTTTATTTATGCGTTGATAATCGTTTGTGGTCGTTTATTCGGTAATGTTCCATTTAAAGGCTGGGCTCCTTTAATGATACTGATTTTAATTTTATCTGGATTTCAGATGATCATGCTGGGAGTAATCGGAGAATACCTTTGGAGAGCTTTGGATCAAGTAAGAAATAGACCGAAGTATATTGTGGAAGAGGTGGTGGAGTGAGTGAGGGAATGAAGGGGAGAAAAGGGGAAGAGGTGACGTTCAATCGAAGAGGAGAAGAGAATACTTAGAGACTGGGTGACGGGGAGAGCAGGTGACTGCTAGTATCAAATTGAAGGTTGGATGATTTGAGGATTAGAAAATTTGATAATACTAAAAGATAAGAAAATGATTATAAAGGTAAAGTTGAAATAGTAATGAATATAATGAGAAACGACTCAATTGATAGTTTAAATAAGGCAATTACTCTGTGTTCTCTGTGTCTCTGTGGTTGAAAAGAACAAATGAAAAATCTTTTACTCCAATTTTCCAAATACAGCATCGTGGGTATCATTAATCTGGGTTTCACTTTTACTATTTACTGGTTTTTATTGAAGATAATCTTAGCTCATTACAATATTGCATTAACGGTTTCCTGGGCTATGGGTGTTGTGCTTACTTATGTGATTAATTTTACCTGGGTATTTAAACCTGAGGAGAAAATAGAATTTCGCAAGAGATTCTGGAAATATGTTACCGTTTATATTGTTTCTTATGGAATGAATATACTCGTTTTGGATTATTTGGTGGTAAGTATGGGATATGATCCATTGTATATGCAATTTTTGATTATTCCGCTAATAGTGTTAATAAATTTTACAGGTATTAAATATTGGGTTATGAAATGAAAAAAGTATTGAATAAAAAGTTGTTCAGGTTAGGTATTCTCATAATTTTATTTTTATGGTTTTTCAGTGGGGTGTTTCCAATTACCAGATTTGAAGGTGATTCCATGGGAATATGTAATGGCTGCTATGAAATCATCAGAACAGGAGATTGGGGTTCAAATTTCTTTTCTTATTCCTATGATATGCAGGCAGGAACATATTGGTTTATCATATTATTTATGAAATTATTTGGTCTCACAGCTTCAGTTGTATATTCTTTACTTTCGGCAATTTTTGCTATTGGATCAAGGCTATTGATGTCAAATCTTCTATCAAAGATATTGAAGAAAGATTTCATTTTAATTTCAATAGGTCTATTTCTATTTCAGGAAATATACTCAATTGGATTTTATGCAAACAGCACTATTTTTGCCGCGTTCTTCTGGTTACTTGCGTTTAATATTATCTATTTAGGTGAAGGTAAGTGGATTTACCCGATTACTATATTTTTCTTAGCTATTGCATTTTGGTGTCGAGTTGATGTAGCTTTTGCCATGACAGGGATATTCCCATTATTGTGGTTGAAAAATGGTTTTAAGAAGGCACTGATCTCATCTGTTGTTATTGGTGTTTTCACTGCTGGGTTAGGATTATTAATGATGTTTCTCATTAATGTAAATGTGAAGGGATTTTTGCAATATTCCAGCTTAGGTGGAGTTACATATCGGAGCTCTTCAGATATAGGATTCTTGAATATAATTTCCTTAAAATCTCACTTTGCTTACTTTTCAGCTTTAGTTATACTGCTAATAATAATTGGCTTGATCTTTTTACTAAAAGAAAAAAGATACAAATTAGTACTTTTGGTCTTAATCCCAACTACAATATATTATATATTCAATATAGATTTTACCTGGGCAGCCAAGCACCTTTATTATTATTCAATATTTTGGGCAATACCAGTTGTTTATGCGGTCAACTATTCATCAAAAATTAAAATTATGAGATTAATAATAGTAATTGTATTTGTCTTGCAATATATAGTTGGATGGCAGGTCACTTTTAAATCATTACCCTGGCAGTTTAAGGATTATGCAGTACTGAACCCTGTACCTGAAATCGCTCTATTAGGAACATTTCCTTTACCTATGGATAAGTGTTCCGAAATTAAATTGGTATTAGGGGCTGGTACAAAAATACCAACTGCAGATGAAATAATGCTTTCTTCAGGGATTATTTATTCATCAGTAATGTGGCATAAATTGAAAGCGAAATACAAAAGATGTTTTGAAATGCTAAGTGAAATTACCATTAAAAATACCTCAAGCATCTATCTATCTACTTCACAAAGCAGTAATCAGCATGTTTTTAATTTCCTTTTAGAGAATGGATGGAGTTACTTACCTGATGAAACCATAAAATATGGTTCAGATAAGTGGCATAACTTTCAAAAGGATGATAGAATGGTTAAGGTTTATATCAGTAATTTTGAAAGAGATACTGATGATTTTATGAAGAACTTCGCCAAACTGGGACAAAATGAATTTTATCATATTGCAATCTGGGACTGGGAGAATTACATGCTAAGAGAAAATATGGCAGAGATAGCAGAACCACAGGCAGATTTTGTTTACAAGGTTTTCTTAGGCTACTAGACTTCTTGACTTCATGAAAACATGACTTCTTGACTGCAGGAGAACAGGACTACTTGAGAACATGACGACCAGACTACTTGACTCATGGAAAACTTGACTAGTCGATTTTTTGACAGGGGAGGGAAAATATAATATGAAAATAAAGACTTATAAAGATTTACAAGTGTTTGAATTGGCTTTCGATTCAGCAAAGAAAGTATATGAGCTTACTTTATCATTTCCTGGTGATGAAAGGTATTCACTGACAGATCAAATAAGACGATCATCGAGATCAATTTGTGCAAATATTGCCTGCCCCGTGTAATAAAATGTATTTTGTATATTTGCCGAAGAGTATTTGAAAACGTCTTATGGTCATCGGTACTTGAAGAATAGATAAAAAAATGATACTCAGCAATAAAACATATTACACAGGGCAAGAAGCATTCAGTGCAAGGAAATACGAGAAAAGTTTCATCTCAAAATTGGTTATAGCTCAATGTGAAGCTGCCTGCCCCGTGGAATAAAATGTATTATAATTATGTTTTAAGAAGCAAAAAAGATGGTAATTTCTATATAGGCTTTACTGAAAATATTGAGAGAAGACTTGAAGATCATAATAATGGTAAAGTTAAATCCACAAAACATAGAATCCCTTTTGAATTAGTATATTATGAAGTTTGTCGAAATATTTCAGATGCCTTGCATCGGGAAAAATATCTTAAAACTACATATGGTCATAGATATTTAAAGAATAGGATGAAACATGATAATGAATGATTACTATTCCACAGGGCAAGAGACACAAGTGTGGTTAGATTTTGCTAAAACCCATGAATATCTTAGTAAATCAATTCACGATGATCTATACAAAGAATATGGTCATATTATTGCAATGATAATTAATATGATAAATAATTCTGGTAAATGGGTTCTTTGATTTCAAATTGTCAGAAAATACCAGAGGTCAAGTAGTCAAGCAGTCATCTTTTCTGGTTTGCTAGTTTTCCATCAGTCCAGCAGTCATGCAGTCGATTACCGTGGTGAAAAAAAATAAAAAAACATGAATAAAGCTATTGCAATAATTAATACCTCCGGACTGGGTGGTGCTGAAAAGCGATATCTGACTTTGTTTGACTATTTCCAGAAAAACGACGTAGATATTTACTTAATCATCAATCGAGGGTTATTGAATTTAGCCAGGGAGAAAGGATTACTGTTAGAAGAATCCAGAATACTGGTTTTAGATTTAAAGGATGACAGAACCGACTCATCAAATTCAAAGAAGGAAGACAAGTCAAAAAAGGCCGGAAAACTTAAGTTTATTATCGGGAGATATTCTTCATTGTATAAATCGCTACTCCGCTGGTTACATTTTAGAAGTGAGATTATTCCGCTTATTAGAGAAAATTGTATTGATACTGTTTATACGGTCTGGCTGGCTGGAATTTGGCTGGCACCTATTAAAAGACAGCTTAATTTAAAATTGATCCATAGTTTTAATGACAGCGGATTCAGCAGTATTTCTAATTCATTACTTGATTATTTTAAATCAGAATATCGGATTCTAAAGAAAGCAGATAAAATTGACTGTCTATCTTCGAGATTAAAGACTGGTTTAATTGGAAAAATTAAAGGACTGAAAGCAGATAAACTGTCTGTTTCACCCTGCAGTTTTATTGATTATTCTGATTTATATTCGGAAAAAAAAGAAAACAGGATAATATTTTCTGGTAGATTAGAAAAAATTAAGAATCCTCTTTTATTTTTGGAATCAGTTAATCTAATTAAAGAGCATCTAAAAGACGAATGGAATATTTTTATATTAGGTGATGGCTCTTTATATAATGTATTGGATAAATATATTCAAGATAATGATTTGTATTTTGTAGAACTTAAAGGATATGTGTCAAATCCTCAAGAGTATTTAAGAAAATCAAAAATATATGTTTCTCTTCAGCAGGAGGATAATTATCCCAGTCAAGCTCTTATGGAAGCAATGGCTTGCGAAAATGCTATTATTGCCAGCGATGTTGGCGAAACGAGATTATTAATTATTGATACTTGTGGAATTTTAGTTAACTTAAATGATAGTGAAATAAGTAAGTCCCTTTTAAACTTTATTAATAATGAGAAAGCTTTATCCGTTATGGGGAAAAGTGCTCGAAAGAAAGTAATTCAAGAGCATAACATTGAAGATTTTTCTGAATACATAAACCAGTTATTATGAAAGTGTCATATTTCCGAACTGATAAAATTAAATACAAACTTAATTATGAAGATTGTCTGAATTCACTATTACCAGATAAGAAATATGCATTTTCTTATTCTGGAAAACAATGTATAATAAATATTTTACACAGCTTTGAAATTAGAAATTCAAATGTGATTTTACCTTACTATTTATGCGACTCAGTTAAGGCTGCTGTCCAAAAATCTGGCAATACTCCAATATATGCCGATATTAATTTAGAAGATTTAAATATCTCGATTAATAGTATAAAGAAAATAGTAGAGCAACGAATAATTAGTGCTGTGATTGTTCCTTCCTTGTATGGTAATCCAGCAAATTTAACAGAAATAGAATTTTTTTGTAGGAATAATCAGATTATCATGATAGATGATGCTGCTCAATCGTATGGAGCTACTTTGGATAATAGAAAAGTTGGAGAATTCGGGGATGCTGGTTTTTACTCATTTGGTGCCTCAAAACCTTTTCGCGGGAATGGTGGGGCTGTCTATTGGAGTAATAGATATCCAAGGCATCAAGATGAATTGCATGAAGTTTATCATTTAATTAATCACTTAGGTATTTTATTCCAAAAAAGATGGTTTTATGAAGATAAAGGCGGTTTAGAGAAAGTAGCCCATTATTTACTTTATAAATTGAAGAATGTGTGTGATAAGAAATTATCTGGCTTTAACGAATCATTAACTTTGTTGGAAAAAAAGAAAATCTTAAAATTATTAGTTTTATATAAAAAAGGATACTATAATTATCTTAAAGAGTATTATAACGAATTCTCAAGAATGATTAAGGAAAATTCCCAATTTCAGTTGCTGAAACAAGCAAGAGGTGTGGGAAATGTGTCTCGCATTGTATTAAGATTTCTTGATAATGCAGAAAGAGCTAATTTCCTGAGTTATTTAAAAAATCACAATATTAGTTATTTTAAAGGATATAGTTTTTTCCAGGGCATTTATGATTCAGAGAGAAAAGTGAAAGACACTATAGTAGAGTTGCCAATAGATTTTGATCCTGAGCAAAGAGATTATTTATTGAATAAGGTTAATGAGTATATAAAATGAACATAAGAATTTCAACTGAAATAGATAGAAAATATAATTTTGTAGAATTGTCAGTATTTCTTTCTTCTCAATATAAAGAGTACATAGGGAATAAATTACGCAAAAAATATTACTATGTTTATGCTAATGAGAATGATATTGAGTTTATTTTTCCAATAATCATTAATACTAAGTTAATAAAAAAATGTCAAATTATTGACTACCCATTTAATTTAGATTTGATCGAGTTAGCTCCAGAGAAAGAAAAAGAAATTTGGGATTCTTTTATAAAATATTGTAAGCAATATAAGTTTTGCGATATAGTAATTCAACCTCCAAATTATCTCATTTTTAAAAGTTATCCGGCAAATAGCAAATGTGTTATGTTTGGAACTTACCTAATTGATGTTGAGAATTTCAGTGAAGACGAGATATTCAATCGATTTAATAGACAATCAAGAAAGAAAATCAGGAAGATAGATAAATTAGATATAGTTGTATCAATAGAAAATATTCTTGATAATGAGATATATTCAGTTCTTATGAATTCAATGAAACATAGTAATCTTGCTGTTACATCTTATAATCAAATCAAAAATCTATATGAAAGTCTATCTGAAAACTGCCTGACAATTACTGCATCTGAAAATCAAGTGATATATTCGGTATATCTAATCATTTACGATAAATATTGTGCGTATACTTTATATAGCGGATCTCGGGAAAATATTCCAAATGGAATAAATAATTATTTAATCTGGGAATGTATAAAAAAGCTCAAAGAAAAGGGAGTAAAAAAAATTAATTTTGTTGGTGCGAGAATTAATCCACCCAAAGATTCAAAATATTACCGAATCCAGGAATTTAAAGCATCTTTTGGCGGAGAACTTAAGACTGGCTATATATGGAAAAAAGAGATAAATAATCCAAAATGCTTATTTTACTATTTTGCCCTTAAGATGTATCATGTGTTAAAGGGAAAGCATGTTAAAGAGGATATTATTGATCAGGAAAGGAAAAGAATTGAAAAAGATAATATTAACAATTGATTATGAGTTATTTTTTGGTGCAGAATCTGGATCGGTTCAAGATTGCTTGATTGAGCCTACAAAAAGACTTTTAGAAATATTAAGAAAGAATGATTCTACAATGACAGTGTATTGGGATATAATGCACTTCATTAAATTAGAAGAGATTAAACAAAAGCATCGGGAGTTAGAAAAGGATTATAATTTAATAGAAAATCAGATTTACCAAATAATCAATTCTGGACATGAAATAGGTTTGCATTTTCATCCGCATTGGCACTTATCAGAATTTATGAATGGTACTTGGTATTATGATTATAGATATTTTGAAGTTAAAGATTTTATTAACAATAAAGAATTATTTGATGAGTTATTACAAAAATGTATTGATAAAGTAAATGGGCTAATTTCATTTAAACAGCATAAACTTAACTCATACAGAGCTGGAGCATATGCAATTGAACCTTTCACAATTATCAATAATTTGTTAAAAGTTAATGAAATTTATGTTGATTCAAGTGTCTGTCCAAATATGTATTCAAATCGAGGAATTTGCTATGATTTCAGAGATTATCCCAATAAGTTAATGTATAAGTTTGATAAATCACCTAAGTATGAAAATGAAAACGGTAAGTTTTGGGAATTGCCAATAAAAACGGTTAGAATACCTTTTTTCTTAAATTTGTATTGTAAATTATTAAGGAAAACTAAATATAAAAATTTATTTCAGGCAAAAGGCGTCGGAAAAAGCAATATGAGTAAAAAGAAATTGTATGAAATAGTAATGAATAATATTGTTAAATACAGACAGTTAACCACAGATAATGCAATCCCTGAGGAATATTTGTATTTACTTAAGAAGTCAGAAAATTATTCAGTTCAGATACTTCATCCAAAATATTTGAATGATACTATACTGAACGTTTTGGATGATCTTGTCACAGGTAATAAAATCAAATTTATTTCGATTAAGGATTATTTAAATGGAGGGTAAGGTAGCAATTCTCATTGTGTTATTCAATGATGCTCAACATATTATAAGATTATTTTCTTCTATCAAAAATCAAACTTATGAAAATATCATTGTATTTGTATTAGATAACAATTCAACAGATGACTCTTATGAAATTGTGAAGAAGCAGGAGAATCCAAATATTATGCTCTATAAATCTGAAAATAATACTGGATATGCAGGGGGAAATAACTTACTTGCCAAATATGCGAAAGAAGAATTATGTGAGTATTTGTTCATATTGAATACTGATACAGAATTAGATGCAAACTGTGTGATGAATCTTGTTAAATTCTCAAAAAAAAATCTTAATAATATTTGTGTTACGCCTTTGATATTTAAAGGTAAGAAAGAAAATCAACTTGATCGGGTTCAATCATTTGGTAATTATATCAATAAGGCATTAAAGACAGAATTCATGTACAATAATGAATGCGATATAAATAAATTACCCGACCAATATGTTTGTGATTCTCTTGATGGGTGTGCCAGTTTTGTTCCAATGGCTATATATGATAGAATTGGGCTATTCAATGAGAAATTGTTTATGTATGGAGATGAACTGGATTTTGCTATCAAAAGTAAAAAAAATGAAATTAAATTTATAGCTTTAAAAGCTGCACAAGTATGGCATTTTCATGAAGTAAATCAAAGAACTGAGTTTAGAATAAATCTTCAATATTATTATCAAACTCGTAATAAATATATTATTTTAAAAGCAAACGGATATTATGGTTATTTTTTTGGAAATTTGATATTAGATATTCTGTTAATACCTGTAAAATTTAAATGGCTATCAAAGCTTACAAAAAAGGCGTTTTTCTATTACTATTTAGGTGTCTGGCACGGGATTATCGGGAAAAGTGGGAAGGCGGATTTTAAGTTCGAGTGAGGGGTTTTAATAATTGAAAATTGAAAATGTAAAATTGAAAATTATAAAGCCGTGAATCGAGACTTCGGGATTGAATCGAAAGTTGGAAGGTTTGATGGTTAGAAAGTTAGAAAATCGAAGAAAAGATAATGCGAAACACGAGCGTGTGACTTCATGACTGCTGGAAAACTTGAAAACATGACTTCAGGACTACTCGAAGACACGAGACTCGAAACTCAGGTTTTTCACGTTAGTTGTTAGTAGTTAATGGAAATAAATATAATTAAGGATAACTAAGTAATGGTTAATACCAGATTTTGTAAAATTACCAAAAATCTCTGTGATCTCTGTGCTCTCTGCCTGCCATGTCGAACCTTGTTCGTTATAAGGTGGTGAAAAAAAAATATGACGACTCACGACTCACGATTATAAATTATTAGTAACAGGAAGTAATGGTCAATTAGGACAGACAAACCTGAATTGAAAATGGAAAATGGAAAATTGAAAATTCTCGTAACTGGGGTTGAAGACCTGACTGAAAGACTGTAAGACTTCGTGACTTCGCGATAGAAAGCAATAATAATAAAACAAATATGAGAAAGAAATGAAAGTACTTGTTACAGGATCTAATGGACAATTGGGTCTGGCGATAAAATCGTTATCAGAGAATTATGATCATCAATTAGATTTTACAGATGTAGATAGTCTGGATATTACTAATCGAGTGAAGGTTGATGAATATTTTTTAAAATTAAAACCAGACATCGTTATTAATTGTGCTGCCTATACTAATGTGGAGAAGGCTGAGATTGAACAGGATTTAGCTAAACTGATTAATTGTGATGCTGTAGGAATATTAGCTGACATTGCTTTAAAATATTCAGTTAAGATTATACATATATCTACCGATTTTGTATTTGATGGAAATCGGAATGTTCCTTATACTGAGGATGATCTGCCCGCACCGGTTAATATATATGCTAAAACAAAATATGAGGGAGAACTGAAACTGATCAAATCTCAGGCAGATGGAATAATACTGCGAACAAGCTGGCTATTCTCTGAATATGGGCACAATTTCGTTAAGACCATATACAATTTGGCTCAGAAAAAGTCTGAATTAAGAGTTGTTAATGATCAATTTGGTTCTCCAACTTATGCCGTAGATTTAGCAGAGACTATTTTAAAGATTATTGGGGAAAATTCCTGGAGTAAAGGAAAAGAAATTTATCACTTTTGTAATTCTGGAGTAGCGAGCTGGTATGATTCGGCTCAGGAGATTGTAAATATTTGTAGTTTTGAATGTAAAATAATTCCAGTGTCTACAGAGGAGTATGGGGCGGGGGTCATACGTCCTAAGTACTCTGTTTTAGATACTTCGAAGATCAGAGGGGAGTTTTCTTTGAAAGTTAGACCGTGGAGGGAAGCGCTGGGGGAGTGTCTTAAACGACTAAGCGATGGAGCGAGGGAGCGAAGACACGAAGGAGCGAGGTAACGAGTGAACGATAGTACGAAGACACGAGGGAGCGAAAACACGATAGATGATTGAATGAAGAATTGGAGGGTCAATGAAAATCAATAGTTACAAAGAATTAGAAGTATATAAAATAGCCTTTAAAATGGCGATGAATATTTTTCTTGATACAAAAGAATTTCCTCTAGATGAAAAATATTCACTAGTTGATCAAATTCGCAGATCTTCACGTTCCGTGTGTGCTAATGTATCGGAGGCTTTTCGAACAAGACAATACAAGAAACATTTTATCTCAAAATTAGTTATAGCTTCTTCAGAAGCTTCTGAAACTCAAACATGGTTGGACTTTTCATTTTCCTGTGGTTACATTAGTGAAGAAAAGTATTTTGAATATTCTGATCATTATGATCATATCATAGCAATGATTATAAATATGATGAGAAGTGCTGATAAATGGATTATACATGTTAAAGACTGAAAGATTACACGATGAAACGATAACACGAGTGAGTGAAAACACGAAATTGTGTTGAAAAGAAATATAACTGTTAGCAAAATCTAGTGTCACGTCAAGCTTGACATGACGTAAGGCGAAATTATAATTGTCTCTAAAAAAGTGAGGTGATTATGATAAAGTATAAAGTTACATTAACAGAAGAAGAAAGAGAAGAGCTTAATACTATAGTTAATAAGGGAA
>JAIPBB010000023.1 GCA_021739805.1 Saprospiraceae bacterium
AATAATATCCTTTGCTTGTAATAGTATTAGATCGTTTTGTCAATTTCGATAATTTGCATTCAAAATGATAAATGTGCACTTTTCGATATATTTTGAGAGCGTAACAATTACCTGATAAATATTTACATTGAACAGTCTCTGCAAAGTCCATTCTATCCATCAAGTTCATCCTGTCCACTTTAAATATATTCCTATCACACTTATCGATAATTATTTGCTATATAATAGACTTAACTCTCTTGCCTGCTTTCTTTTATTCCCTTAATTAACAACCAGACTCCGATTGTTAATTCAAAGGGCAGGTTGGAGATAAAGTCGAATAGTAGTACTTCGTAACCAAATAGCGTAAAGAAAGTTCCGAGAAAAACCAGCGATGATGCAATGAGTCCCTTGATTAATAGAATCCTGGAAGATATCCGGAAGTAATCGATTATTTGCTGAACTACATTGAAAATCCACACTCATAAGTCTGGAAGTTCTTTTATCAGAAATCATTACAACTCCTTAATTGAACCATTCATAGCCACCCACATTGGCATGTGGTACTTGATCTTAGTAACTGTTCTTTCTTCAACTTTGAAATCAAGTGAATTAGCTCCGCATTCCGGGACAAATAGATATTTGAAATAAATCTTGATATGGTGATCACCCGGCTCCAATTCAAAGAGATATGTCCCCCACTTCCTCGAATATATCTCTTCATCTAATACAATTACTGGTTTGAGCAAATAAAACCAGCTAAAAAGGTAATATTCCAGTTTGACTTCTACTCCCGTTATTGATTGTTCCTGCATTTCTTACTCCCCACAATCTCTTTATGATTCAGATTACTTTAATAAAGAACACAATAGCAAAGATAGATTATCTTTTCTGAATGTCAAATTAATTAAGCATCCGGCTCAACAAGGGTCGAAAACTCGACGACAGGAAAACTTGACGAAAAGACGACTAGAAAACCTGACTACTAGACTATTAGAACACTCGACGTCACGCACATCCATCAGTCACCTTCATAGACTAGAAACAAGGAGGACTGACCAAGGTTCTATCAATGCTAATTTCGGGGATAAGTATCTTGCAGGCAAGAAAGAGCCTGAGAAATGTATTTACTATTTCAACAAGAATCAGGTGGTCATCAATTTATCTTTCTAGAATATTAATTGAATAAAATATTCGCCAATTGTTAATACATTTAATTAAATATTAAAATATGAATAATTATTTTTATAATTCTGATAGTTATGTTATATTTGAAAGTTATTTAGCGATACATAACGTGTAAATATTATATTATAGGATAATGGCAATCAAATCAAAGTAAAATAGTAGATATAATTTGACAAAAATAATTATATTTAGATAATTGAATAAATGAATTAATTAAAATTGATTGAATAAGGGGGGGATAATGGATTTAATTTGTGGTGAAATATATCGTGGGTTTGAGCTGATTTGGAGCAAGGAAGTATCAGAAACGAAAAGTACTGCCCATTATTTCGAGCACAAAAAGACCGGAGCTAAGCTGTTATTTCTGGAAAATGATGACAATGAGAAAGTTTTTTCTATTACCTTTAAAACCATACCTGAAGATGACTGCGGTACTGCTCATATTCTGGAACATACGGTTCTGCAAGGTTCAAAAAAATATCCTGTAAAAACATTACTTTGGGAGTTAATAAAAGGCTCTATGCAGACTTACTTAAAAGCCTGGACATCATCCGATCATACTATGTACCCTTTTGCCAGTACTAATGAGCAGGACTTTTTTAATCTAATGGGAGTTTATCTTGATACTGTGTTTTATCCGAAAGTGTTGGAAAATGAAAATATTTTCAGGCAGGAAGGCTATAGATATGAAATTAATAGCATAGATGATGACATAAAACTTAATGGTGTAGTTTATAATGAAATGAAAGCGGTATTTTCTTCAACAAAAGAAATATTAGATATAAAATCCAATTATTACCACTACCCGGATAATTGCTATCGTTTTGTGTCAGGAGGTGATCCAGAATATATTCCGCAACTTACTTATGAGAAATTAACCGCTTTTCACAAAAAGTATTATCACCCTACTAACAGCTATATTTACCTGTATGGTCGCCTGGATATTGATAAATCTTTACAGAAAATTGATGAGGATTATCTTAATAATTTCGAGCATTCTGAAATTGATAACAAAATTATAGAACAAAAACCTTTCTCATCCGAAAGTGAATTTATTGAATACTATCCTATTGGTGAAAATGTATCAACTGATCATAAATCTTATATCAGCTTTAATTATACTATCGGGCACATCAAAGATAGAATTTTAAACTTTCAATTCTCCTTATTATCGGCAATCCTGTTTAGTTATGAAGGTGCACCAATAAAGCAGGCAATATTAGATGCGGGATATGCAGAAAATTTAACTTGTAATTTAAGAAGTGGAATTCAACAACCTATGTTCAGTATAGCGCTTCATAAAACTGACGCTGATAGCATTGAAAAAGCGCGTAAACTTATAGCAGATAAGTTATGGGAAATAGTAAAGAATGGAATTCCGATCAGTCAGATTGAAGCTGCCCTTAATCGAAAATTGATACCAATAAGAGAAGCTGAAAGCAAAGATTACACTAAAGGTGTATTATATATAAACAGGTCTTTGAAGGGTTGGTTGCACGTAGATGATCCTCTTCTCTATCTGCAATACGATAAGATTATTGAGGATTTCAGAAAATCAATGCATGAACATTTTTTTGATGAAATAATTAAGATGTATCTAATTGAGAATAAGTATAAAAGTACAGTGATTTTAATACCAAAATCCGGACTGCAATCGGAAAAAGAAAGAGTTCTTCAAAATAGTCTTCGCCAAAAGAAAGATTCTATGACGAAAATGGAACTTAAAAAACTTATTCAAACAAATTCTGAATTCAGTAATTGGCAAAAAAAACCTGATAAATGGCAGGATTTGCAAAAAATACCTCATTTGAAATTATCTGATATTAATAAAGAGTCCAGGAGAATAATTTACGAAGTAACTGAAGATGATAAAATGACCGTTCTGAAGACTCAATATAAGGAAAATGGACTAATATATTTGAATTTGAAATTTCCTGCAACTCATCTAAATAGAGATGAATGGAAATGGATGGGATTGCTTTTCTGGCTTCTAAAAAAAGTAGATACAAGAAATTACAAATATCATGAATTGGCTGAAATGATTAATAGAAATACTGGAGGAATCCAATTTAATCCTGAATCAAAAAAACATGTAACAAATCATAAGCTTGATTGGATTGGTATTTCCATTTCTACAAAGCTGCTTTATGAAAAGATCAATAATCTTCCGGTAATGCTGGAAGAACTGCTTGAAAATTCACTATTTGAAGATAAAAAGAGGATTGAGCAGGTTTTAAGGGAAACATTAAGTATTTACGAAAGATTTATAGTCAATGCCGGAACGCCAGTTACTATAAACAGAGCTTATTCGAAGATAAATAAATCCTTTGCATTTATTGAAGAAATCCATTCCCTGACTTTTTATCATTTTCTCAGAATTTTGATAGAAAATTTTGACTTACGATTCTCTGAAATCAGGGATAATCTTTATTCAGTCTATAAGAGATTATTTAATAGCAACAGTATGCTTCTTTCCATCAACGCCGGAAGTCAACAGCAATTACAAATGAAAGAGCAATTAAGCAAATTGCTTATGAAACTTGATAAGAAAATCACTGGTGCGAGCAGGATAGACTTTGTACCGGAAATTAAACATGAAGCTTTAGAAGCTCCTGTTCAAGTGCAATATAATACTTTATGCGGTTATATTTCTAATCCTGACATTAAATATAGTGGAAGTTTGAAGATTTTATCAAGTTTACTGACTAATGATTTTCTGCAGGATAATATTCGCGTAAAAGGAGGTGCTTATGGTATTGGTTTCAATATCTCAAATGATATGTATTTATTACTAATTTCATCGAGAGACCCGAATCTGGGAAAAACTTACAGCGCCTTTGAGAAAATACCTGATTTTCTGCGTAATCTATCGCTTTCAGATGATGAATTAATTAAGTATAAAATCGGAGCTTTAGCTTTGCTCGATAAACCATTGTCACCGGAACAATACCTCAATAGTGCAATTAGTAATCATCTAAGTGGAAAAACTTATGAATATGAGCAGAAAATTCGCGATGAGATATTTGCCACAACGGTTGATGGTCTTAGGAGTTATGCTGATCCTCTGGAAAAAGCAATAAAGAATGGCGTTCGCTGTACTCTCGGCAGTAAAAGTAAAATTGAAGCAGATAAAGCACTTTTCGATGATGTAACCAAGGTGTTTGAATGAATTATGAAATGCGGGAGTAATTGACCACTCCCACAACCTTTTTATTTTTGGATGTATGATGAAGAGAGAGATAATTGTCATATTTATATTAGTGTTTGCTTTTACGTTATTACTGGCAAAAGTTAAGATTCCGAAACTGGATAAAGATGATATTGTAGAATAATGGTTAAAGGGTTTTCATTATAGAAACATTGAGCTCTATAAAAAAGGAATTGATACTCTCTATTATAGTAAAGAATATATTACAGTTAGTTTAATGTATAATTATATTACTGAAAGATTATTGAATAATGAAATTAATTTTAGTAAATATCCTGAAATATTTGAAATATGAATATTTCGGACTGCGAGAGCATAGCGTCCGCTCTAACAGAGCCATGTCTCCGCAAAAATTGAGCCACCCTCTCGGAGATGAGAGCCACATATCAAATTGTATTGTTAAACACATAATCTATTGACATAGAAAAATAATAAACAAAACTGATCCAGTTCAGTGAAACGGAAGTAGGTTCTGCTGGAGAGCAACCTGCCAGGGATAGATGAATACAAAATGAGTGGAGTGCGATTAATTTGTCGTACTCCCTTTTTATATACTCATTTTAGTAATGCCTCTAAAAAACTCAAAAAATGTCCTTTTTACACGTGGCTCTATTCCTTCGGAGGAGTGGCTCTAAAAGTGCGGACACGTGGCTCTCTCACGTCGGATTATTCATTTAATCCGACAACGACTATATCCTTCACATTGAATCATCATGAAGATGTTAATATTTCTATATATAATATAAAGGGACAAAAAAGTAGAAGATATAGTTGATAAAAGGCTGGAATCAGGAGATTACAATATTACCTGGCAAGCAGATGATTGTGCATCGGGAATTTATTTTTTTTATTTCAAAACAGCTGACTACCAGCAAATCAGCAAAATGGTCTTAATGAAATAGTGACATAGAACCTAACCTGATTGATAGATTCACTCAGGTTAGGATTAATATCGATTAAATTATTCACTTACTATAGTATCATTCTCTATCAGTTTTGTTTATTCTGAGATATCGGAAACTGTAAGCACTATAATATTTTTCTCCTAAGGATAAGATCGCCTTTATGGCTTAGTCCAATTTTCAATATGCCTGAAAATACAACTACTATTGAGCGTTTCGGGAGTTACTATGAATTCTTTTCCTACAAAGACAGAATAGGATTTCTGGAAAAGAAATATCCCGGGCAGTAAATTTCCGAGTATAGCGTGTTGTTGGTGATAAACTTCAATTTTTATATTCCCGTCAGCTTTTCTCCCCTCCTCTAGAAGTATATCTAAATCCTGGTTTTCAAGACCACAGATATTGTAACCTCCTGGAGAAATGAATTCTGAATGAAAAACAGTATATACACTGGGATCAGTTCCAAAAGAAAATTCTGCAAGTGTCAAATCAAAATCGTGATCGTCAAAGATCCTTTGATAAAATCCCTTACTATCAATTGATATTATATTTATATCTATAAGCAGTTTCTCCTTAACCATTGCTTTAATTCCATTTGCTATAACTAAATCTTCCTGGTTATTTTTATTGACCACAAGGTTAAAAGGACCGACCTTGTTCCCAAATCTTAGAAGAGAAGTATCTGTCTTTTCAAAACCGAACTCACGAATCTTTTCATCAATTTTTTCTTTATAATCCAAGGCAGGTTCATTGAAAGAATTATTATAGAATACTCCAGATCTGGGAAATGGACCTGATATAATACTCGCTGTGTTATTCAGATAATTCATATTAAGTGAATTTTTATCTATTGCATATTGAAAAAGTAAACGCAGATTATAATCCTGAAAAGTTACACGTCTAAGATTAAAAGCTATCATTTGAAATGAATTAGTGAGATTTGTAACAAGATAGCCGAAATCTGAAAGATTATTAAAATCAGGTA
This sequence comes from Saprospiraceae bacterium, assembly GCA_021739805.1. The sequence goes on from JAIPBB010000023.1 coordinate 6,263, forward strand.
TTCTGTTTGCAGGTACATCCAAAACGAAGTTATATTTATCATGGATAATCCCCGAAATGATCTGATCAAAATTTGTTTCTCTACTCCAGGAAAATGAATCAAGCAGATTTTCCGTAATTACCGGCTGGAGATAATTGATGTTCTTTTCTAATAGACAATAATCATCAGATATTTTTATCGGCAGGAACTTGCCATTTGCAAGTGGATTTTTAGTGAAGAAATCGTTTTCTGCATCTATTATATAGGGATTTTCGTTTGATGGATCATAGAGAATGTGCTTTGGTAGCAGATAAATATTCAGAGCACCATAATTATATTCGGAATTTGATTCAAAGACAATATCCATTCGACAATCATTAATTATAATCATATCTGCAATACAGCTTGTTTTTTCTTTTAAGTTAGTCACATCTGAGTTTTGAATTACTTTCCAGGTAAATTCAACGTCATAAGTAGTAACAGAAGTACCATCCTGCCAGAAAATATCATCTCTAAGATTGAGGTGCAAAACACCCTGTCCTGTTTCTAGTAATTCCTTTTGGGGATATTCTGACAAAATAACTGGAATGATTTCCCCGATTTCATTAATGTTCAGTAGCTTCAAATACAATAAATCAAGCATAGCTGCTGATAAACGTGATTCTTCACCAAATACGGGGCTCCAGCAATTGATTTCGTGTGTTCCTGTTACCTTGTAAGAATTGTTTTGAGCAAAAAGCGTAAATACCAAAGAAACAAGTAAAATAGCAATAAGTGTTCTTTTCATAAATTCTCCTTTTTCCTGCAAATCCTATTTTAACAGGATTATTTTTTTCAATTCCTGATCATTGCCTGTAGAAAACCTTACAAAGTAAATTCCAGAGGCACATTTATCGGCATCCCAGGTATAATTGTAATCACCGGCTGACAACTTTTCATCAGCCAGTTCTATGATTTTCTGTCCCTTAATATTATATATCGAGATATTTACTTTTTCTTTATCCCTAAGTGAAAAGGAGATTGTTGCTATTGGATTAAAGGGATTTGGGAAAATATTTAATGTTGAAATATTCTGGATAATCTCATTATGCTGAACATCATTAATTTCATATTCCCAATAACCTATATCAGGTGCTATTCCATTATAATCGTCTGGTTCAAGATCAAGATATCCAATTCCTTCATATTCAAAATATGCAGTTCCAGCATCAATACAAGGAGAATTTGCCTGCAAAGTGAAATCTCCATTTTCAGGATCGCTGAACATCGGATCAGTATCAATATTGCCTTCCAGCCAATTAACATCATAACCATTAAGAACTATCGCATCAATTCCTCCTTCTACGTCACAAAAGGAAATAGTGGCTGAATTCTCAGGTAATGTTTCATGCAGGTAAATTTCATTATCTGTGTCATTTCTAAAAATACTGTTAACAATGATAGGATTTCCTCCTGAAACACAAATTAATCCGGAACCTAATTCAGCATAATTATTTACGCAAGTTACATTTGATAATATACAATTTTCACCTTTGCAATGAATCCCACCACCACCTTCTTCAGCAAAATTATTAGATACAAGAACACCATTCACAATGCAATTTCCGATCGAAAGCGCGCCACCACCACCAGCACTGTTATTTTTCAGTACTATTTTTTTAAGCCTACTTGATCCCCAAGCCGCAATACCTCCTCCAAAATTTAAAGCATAATTATTTTTTACAATAAGGTTTTCCAATCTCGGGGAAGCTATATCACCATAACCTATGCAGCTTATTCCACCACCACTTGCTAATAAAAAGGATCCAACAATTCTATAACCATTCTGAATAGTAAATCCACTGAGAACTGCTGTAGAATCTTCATTGTTATTAAACGTTACAACACTACCATCATGATTTCCGTCGATTATAGTTTGAGAGATATAACTTGTATCCTGTGTAGTAAAATACAAAGAACCTACTGTAATAGCTTTTCCCAGGAAATCAATATTTTCCACATAAGTTCCCGGTGTAACGAGAACAACATCTCCATCATTGGCAACTGCAATTCCTTCCTGGATAGTTGAATAATCTCCCGGAACATTAATTGTAATAGACTGCAGAGTAATAGATACTACTAATAACAAACATAAAAATAACTTATTCTTCATAATACCCTCCTTATTAATAGCATACGAATATGCTGTTTTATGTAATATTCACAAAATATAATCATTTCTCATTATTAATATTACTTGAAATTTCCCTCCATTTAAAATTCAAAATCCATAATTTAACATTACATCATTACCTCAATAGCAGATTTCCGTACGAGGTGATAAAAAGACCCAAGCTTATCCAGCCTAATGCTCCTTCCATCATCACTAAAAGTTTGGTAAAACTGTTGCGTGGATACCAGTCTCCAACTCCGATAGTCGTAAAAGTGGAAAATGAAAAATAGAAGCAATTCCAGAACTGAGTCAATTTACTCCTGATAATCGAAACCCCGGACAGTTTGACAATTTCCTTACTGTCCAGACTCTGCATTATTTGCTCTATCAATTTCACTTTATCATCAGCCTTTTCTTCTCCCAGCACATGGGAAAACTTCTCCTTCAAACTTTCATAAGTAAGTTTGCTCAGTTTATTCGTGAGAATATTTTTAAATTCAATATGTTCATGCAGGTTATTAATGCTTTCCGGGTTCATATAATAGATAATAGCAAAAAGAATAATTACACATAAAGCATAGGGGAATATGCGTAGTGGCTTTGTGCCATAACCGGTAGAAATCCAGTCCACAAAATAGAACAATGCCTTGAAAGCACGCGTGAAGATATTCGCATCCGAATCCTTCCAGTAATTCTTCCGCAGATAATCACGTGATACATAATGACAGTCATCTGCATCTTCCAGCATATTCATCCGTTTCAGATTACTCTTCAGCATGCTATACATGCGCTGCATCCGTTCTGCCCGGTTGGGTCCATCAGTAACATCAAGTTTTACCTGCTTCAATATATTCCAGTCAAAATCGAAACCTTCTTTAAACTGGTTATCTTCAAAGATCAGCTTTGACTGATCACTGGAATCCAAATCAGGCAAAATAAAATTACTATTAATGCTACTTGAAGTAAAAGATAATTTATGGGGTATTTTATTTAATATTATTGATTTACTAATAGTACAATTTGTTATTGATAGATTATTATCTATATTAAGTTCTAATTCTGAAAAAGAACAATCATCAGCAATAAATTCATTAAAATCTCCTTGAACAACATCTAGCCTACAATCATAAATCTTGTATGACACATTATGAAATATCTTATCTATACTCAATATACTATCATCTTCATCAGCAACAAACCGAATTCTCCGAATTTTAGAAAAATCAAAATTTAAGTATGAATTAATAAAATCTACAGGTAATATATGATCAATATTATTAATTATTATATTTATATCAGGAAATAAATTAATGCATTTCTCGTTATTATAATATGAAATTCTTTCGGGATAATTTTCATCAAGAAAATCATAAGTCCTTTTATTCATTAATTGATATTTTAATGTATCAATACTTGAGAATCGCCAAACACCTCCTAAAGAATATAATGATGATATTACTATTTCGAATTTATTGAGATGTGATATATAAAAATAATTTATATCTGTAATATTGTTTATATCTAATATATCATTCATATTCAAGCTATCTGTAAAACTACCATGTTTCATATTATTGCCTTCAAAAACAAAGATATCTTTGTAGATGAATTTATTTCTTGCAATTATTGAGCTTCTTTTGAATATTTCAGGATATTTACTAAAATCAATTTCTTTATTTAATAATCTTTCAGTAATATAATCACACATTAAACTATCTGTTATATTTTCTTTACTATAAGAAAGAGTATCAATCCCTTGTTTCTGTAAATCAATGTTCCTGTAATGAATATCCTGTGACCACAACTTGACAATATCATCTTTATCCAGTATTGGTATCTCGGCTTTTGCCTGTAAAAACGTAAAAGTAAACACTAATAATACTAAAGCAATTACTTTCCTTTTCATCAATCCTCCCAAAAACAAAAAGTTGTGGGAGTGGCTAACCACTCCCACAAGTCAAAATTTATTCAAAAACCTTTATTACTTCATCGAAAAGTGCCTTGTCTTCCTCAATTTTGCTTTCACTACCGAGAGTGCAGCGAACTCCATTCTTGATTGCTTCTTCCAGAGGATCAGCAAAACTCTTGAGGTCTTCAACCGTAGTGGCAAATATCTCATCACGAATTTTCTGTTCATATCCATAAGTCTTTCCACTTAGATGATTACTAATTGCATGATTGAGGTATTGTTCTGGAGATAAGGGTTTATCAAGGGAAGCTATTGTTCCGATTTTGTACTTCATTAATTCTTCTTCTGAAAGCGATAGATCACGTATATAATCAGGTATAAGATTATAAGCTTCATAAGTTTTTAACAAATTAGGATCTCTGTAAGAAGTAAGTGATAGAGTATTATCATCGTCAATATTTATAAGTGATCCATAAGCTCCACCATCAATCCTGATTTTAGTTTGTAGAAAATCTCGCCGCAAAATGTGAGATAATAACTTTAATCCTCCATTATATTTCAATCCTTCATTTCCAAGATTACATGATAGAGAATTAAATTGTATCTGAACAGGAACTTCTAACGCCTCATGTTTAATCTCCGGAACAAAGTCTACATTGATTGTACCTGTAATTTTCTTATTAAGTTCTATGAGCAATTCCATTATTTGCTCCTTCATTTGCTGTTTCTCTTTATCACCTGCACTTATGGAAAGAAGCATATTATTGCTATTGAATAATCTTCCATATACAGAATATAGATTCTCTCGGATTTTAGTGAACTTTGCTTCAAAATTATTTAGCAAATTTTTTAGAAAACGATAAAATGTCAGGTAGTGAACTTCATCAATAAAAGCTGAAGTTTTGTTGATCTTGGATTGAGATCTGTTTTCAGTAACAGAATGACCATGATTTGTAATTAAAAAATCATAATAACTACTTGCTTCCTTTAAAACTTGCTCAATTCTCTTTTTATCTTCAAATAGTGAGTTAATCAGAAGTTCTTTGAGTATTTTCGGAAGATTGTTGGTCTTTTCATAAAGCAGTTTTGAAGATAGAGAAATACCAAACATATTCATTTTCGGATTAGTAATATTGTTCATTGCAAATAGACCAAATTCAATACCACCGGTATTTATATTGATCATTTCAGCCAATTCATTATATTTATAGTTTTTTGTATTTACTTTCTTGAGAAGCCAGAAAAGTAATCCCAACCATTTCCATTCATCTCTTCTTAAATGATTTGCAGGAAAATGCAGATTCAGATAAAGAAGACCATTTCCCTTATATTGAGTCTCCAGAATTTTCATATTATTATCTTCAATTACTTTGTAATTTATTTTTCTGGAGTCTTTATTAATATCCGATAATTCCAGTTGTGGTATTTTTTGCAGATCTTCCGGCTTATCCGATGTCTGCTGCCATTTCTTGAAATCAAAATTTGCCTGAATAAGGCCTCCCAGTCCTTTTCCCTTTAAAGCTTCCTTCTTCTGATTAAGATTTTTTTTAAGAGCTTCATCTTTTACAGATTGAAGTCCTGGTTTAGGTAGTAATATCACTGCACTCTTATGTTTATTATCCAAGAGATACTTCTTGATTATATCATCAAAAAAATGTTCGTTCAATGAGGCTCTTATATCACTAATTATTTTTTCATATTGCAGATATAGAAGGGGATCATCAACATGCAACCAACTCTTTAATGCTCTGCTCATAAATAACAATCCTTTAGGGTATTTACTACTTTCAGCTTCTCTCAAGGCTATGATTTCTCTGTTTAAGGCCGCTTCTATTTGGTCAAGTGAAATTCCTTTCTTAACAATTTCCTGTAACTTATTCTCTATAAGCCTACTTGTCTTATTTAATTTGTTTGCTTCAGTTTTATGCAGCACAATACTGAATATAGGTTGTTGTATAGAATTATAATAGCTATATTGAACATCTTCAGCCAATCCAGCATCTAATATTGCCTGTTTTAAAGGGGAGCCTTCATATCTAAGTAGAATTGCTGATAATAAGGAGAAATTCAAATTTAATAACCTATCTCCGATGTTACCAATAGTATAATTAAAACTTATATAAGTTTTATTTTCAGATGATTCCTTCTCACCAATGGGATAGAACTCCGTCAATTCTCTAGCAGAGGAAAAAGGGGGTTGTTCTATGATCCTGCTATCAATTTCGAGTTTTTCGAAATTAATAAGGTAATCATCATTAATATTTTTTAAAGCTTTTCCAATATCCATATTTCCATAAAGGTAAATATAACTGTTTGTCGGGTGATAATATTTATGATGGAATGCTTTGAATTTCTCGTAAGTAAGCTCTGGAATGTATTCAGGATTGCCACCCGATTCAAAATGATAACAATTATCCGGATTTTGTACTTTAAATATTTCACTTACTAAAATTTGAGTTGCTGAGGAAAACACTCCTTTCATCTCATTAAAAACTACTCCATTCAGTTTAATATCTTCATCAATGTTATCAATTTCAATACGCCAACCCTCCTGTCTGAAACTATTTTCATTCTCCAGCACTTTTGGATAAAATACAGCATCCAGATAAACATCCATCAGATTCCAAAAATCCTGCTCATTGGTGCTCGCTACTGGATACATTGTGAAATCTTTACCCGTTTTTGCATTTAAATAAGTTTTAAATGATCCTTTCGATAATTCATCAAAAGGTGATTTCACAGGATATTTTTTTGAACCCTGTAGAACAGAATGTTCCAGAATATGGGCAGTACCGCAGTCATCTTCCGGTAAGGTTTTGAAAGTGATGGAAAATGCTTTTTCCTCGTCGTCGTTTTCCAGATACAAAAGCTTCGCTCCTGTTTTCTGATGCTCGAAATAATGAGCGATACTATTAATCTCTTTTACTTCCTTATTCCAGAGAAGCTTAAAACCATGATACAGATTTCCTTCCAGGTAATTCATTATTTCCTCCGATCTTTCTTAAACTTATTTACTTAAGAAATCATACTATACTATTTATATTCTTCTACGAGATTTCTAAAAAACCGATTTTCAATATTAATGTTATCAATATCTATTAATTGTGTAAGTAATAGAGAATTTATATAATGAGACAACTCCTTTTTATCATATAGCCATAGGTCATTATCTTTTTTTCTTTTTGCCCTGGAATAGTAATAATCCAACAAATTTTCGTTCGAATTGTCTTTCATTTCCGATTTCAAAAATGAAGTGTAATAATCACGAGAAGCTGATTCGAGAAGTTTCTGAAAAAGATTTTCGACTGAGTTTAATTTACCTAATCGTCTATATGACTCCAGCAGAATTTTTAATAAAGTAACATTATCGGGATAAACTTTTATTATATCACTCACAATATAGATTGTATAATCGTAAATTCCCTTTTGAAATAACCAGGTAGCAAACAGGAATTTTAAATTAAAATCATAAATATCCAAACCATTCAGAATATAGTCGACATCAATGATATTATCTATTTTATATTTATTAATATTATATATAAATAGTTGTAGAGGAGTTAAATTCATTTTACTCATATTATCAAGTTTTAATTTCGGATATAGATCAGATTCATCAGAAAAAAAGTAACACAGGAAATATTCCTGGTAAATAAAGGGATTATCGGGAAATTTCAAATCAAGCTCTTCCAGATAAAGCAGGTATTCATCAGTAGGGAATTTTTTGTCTTTAGCAATATTCTCAAATTTATAATTAATCATATATAATCTTGCATCAAGAGAGTCTATAGCTATGCTTCTTTCAATATAATCAATTGCCAGGGGAACATTATCTTTAATCTTGTAGCATTGCGCATAGCGAAATAGAGGTTCTATTTCATAAGGAAAATCAGTAATAAGCTGGTTTGTATATTTCGAAGCACGATTGATTCTGTTTTCCTGAATAAGAATTTTAATCATACCGAGACGGGAATTATAATCCCGTTCATTATTTTTTATAGCATCCTGAAAAGCTTTCGATGATAATTTCGGTTCATTGATATAGAAGTAATAATCACCAAGCATAAACGGAGGTATATCAATATTATTCTCTATAGAGAGCTCTATGATATGGCTGGCTGCAGGCGAATCGGCAATTTCCATAGAGATTTTTAAATTATTCTGATAATAAAATTCACTTTCCGGATCTAGTCTATGTATCTGCTCAAGTATTATTTGGCATTTCCTGAATTTATTAACAGAAAGATATTGGAGATATTGAAGTTTGAGAATGGATATTCGGAGATCATCAATTTCCTGCTTGTTAAGGCTGGAGTATTCACTGTGCCTTACTTTAAATCTTATATTTTCATTAATGATACTATATTCCTTGTAAATATCTGGTCTATATTGAACTTGATATAATTTTGAGATAACCATTTTCCGGGAATAAGCAGAAAGGAATTTAACACTTCCGGGTTTAGATGCATCGGTAACAGTATCAAAAAGAAGCAAAGCATTATCTTCATTGATGATATTGTCGAATATCATTTTTTGATATAACGTCCATGGGATATTTTCAGCATAATTAAAATAAATTTGACTGGCTTTGGCATAAGCTATTGATTTGATCCAGGTGATATCAGACAACGAATCATCGAAATCATAGCAAAAGCTGAAATCATAATCATCTGCGTGAGTATAATTGCAATAGCAGAGTAATAAGGCTATTATTACAATTAGTATGGAGTTTTTAGAATTCATCACTATTTTCAAACATCATACCCTTGAGGAGCTTTTTTGTATAATCAGTAACACGGGCATTAATATTGAAGATATCTTCTACATTTCCCATATCGCATTTAAGACCTTTTTCCATAATAATGACATTATCACAGATATAATGAGCAGCAGCAAGATCATGAGAAATAAGCAGCAAGCCCATATTTTCGAACTTAACGATATTACGGAGAAGGTTAAGTACTTTAGCCTGAGTAGTAACATCAAGGCAGCTAACCGGTTCATCGGCAATAAGGAAATCCGGTCTGGCAATCAAGGCTCGTGCTATACAAATTCTTTGAATTTCACCACCACTGAATTCGTCCGGTAAATTATCAAGGGCATCTTTGGGGATATCAACTTTTTCAAGGATTGCATGGTATATTTTCAAAAGTTCAGAATCATCCATTTTCTTTATATCCGGAATTTTTTTAGGATTGCTTTTATGAAGATAGATAAGAGTTTCGTTGAAGATTTTTTTAACTGTTTTAACAGGATGAAGAGAATCCAGAGTATCCTGAAAAATCATCTGGAAGGTAGAGCGAAGCAAAGCTCTTCTATCAGCCGATTTCAAAGTAAGGACATCGTTATCATTAATAACGATACTTCCGGAATCTGGAGTTAGTAAACCGGCAAGGCACATAGCCGTTGTAGTTTTACCGCAACCGGATTCACCACATAGTGCAGTGGAAACACCTTTCATAAGTTGAAAAGAAATTCCTCTAACCCCTTTTTCATCATGAGAATTATCGTGATATATTTTTTTTAGATTTTCTATTCTAATCATAATGCATCCGAGCAGGCACAGAAGTTGCCTGAATTATTTGTTTGGTGAATAAAAGAGCAATTAATATTACAAACCGAGCAATAAGGAGCAAAAGGACAATCATGCTGAATATTCTCATTTATAATAATCTTTTCCTGCAGATTATTTTTCTGCATATCAGGTCGAGAAGCAATAAGCAATTTTGAATATGGATGACGAGGGTTATCTCTAATGATTGAGCTACTACCCATTTCCATGATCATACCTTGATATAGAACAACAATCTGATCAGCAATATTCTGAACCAGAATCAGATCATGACTTATTAAAAGAATGGTAATCCCAAGTTTTCTATTCAACTCCTGCAGTGTATTCATCAGTGAAAAACGGGTAACAGTGTCAATAGCACTGGTTGGTTCATCAGCAATAAGCAGAGATGGATTTCCAGCAACAGCCATAGCAATTAGAATCCGCTGTTTCTCGCCACCGCTGAGTTGAAAAGAATATTTATTCATTTTCAGATGGGCATCTTTAATGAAATCATTAAGAAGATTGAGAATCAATTCTGCTCTCTCCCTTTTATTTAGATTGGTTTTGGATTTAAGCAGCATATCAAACTGCTGATAAATAGTAAAATATTCAGAAAGAGATGAGGCGAATTTCTGACTAACATAACCAACATCTTTTCCATAAACCAGTTTTGCGGGTTTATCTCCTGAATTATAAATGACACCTTCTTTTTGGGCATTTTCAGGTAGAGCACCAAGAATAGAATTAGCCAAAGTAGTTTTCCCGCAGCCAGATTCACCGACGAGAGCTGTAATTTTTCCTCTTGGAATTTTCAGATTGATCTTAAACAGAGCAGGCTGTTCGTTTCCTTTATAATGAACAGTGAGATTATTAATATTAAGCATAATTTTTCCTTCGACGTAAGAATTTTTCAATAGAATTCAAAGAAACCAGGGTAATTATAATCATAAGTAAAGGGAAAAGAATTATATGAGCAGCATAATTACTTTTAAGACTAACACTGACAGAACTGATAATCTTACCCCAGGTTCCATAATATTCATTGCTGGCACTAAAACCTAAATAGCTAAGAGTTGCTTCAATAAGGACGATACGTTTAGCCAGAAAGAACGTGGAAATCAATATTTGATCCCAGCAAAGCGGCAAAATTTCTGTAAAAATAATAGCGGAAGAAGATTTACCGATCATACGAGCTGATTTAATAAAATCAGCTTTTTTAATTTTGCAGACCTGATTATAGATGAGCTTTTCCATTTCAATCCACTGAACAACAGCAATAGCAATAATAATCTGAAGTAACTGGTGATTAAAAAGCACAGCGACAATGATGACCAGGTAGTAAACCGGAATAGAATTGATGAAATTAACAAAAGCATCAAGGATATTTGCCAGCCTGTTCTCAAAGAATCCCCTATAAAAGGCAACGGGAATAGCTAAAAGAAGGGAAATAAGAAGAGAAAAGAAGATAATGCGAACGACATAGCGGGTTCCATAAATAATAAGCGACAGGATACTTTTGCCGTCAGGATCGTTACCGAGTAGGCTTTTACCTTTCAGAACGGAGGGTACTGAAGAAGAACCTTCCAGGTCAGCTTTAAATAGATTGCAGATATTACAGTTTTCTTTTGAGTCATATTCCAGAGTAAATATCTTCTCATTATTAAATGATATGAACCTTGGGGGTGAATTTGAATCAGCAAAAGGATCTTCGTACCCAAAAAGCATTAATCTTCTGTGTGATGAGGATTTTATGTTATAAAGTGAATCAGCAGACAAATAAAAAGGAATTTTTTTTATCTGATTATGCAAGATTGAGACAGTATATTCTGATTTCCAGAGAACAAGCTCACGAACTACATTATTGTATTCATCAAGGAGTTGATATTTAAGGGAATCAATCTGGATGGATTCACTTTCATTGTTATATTGATTATAAATAAAGAGATCATTATAACCATTTGAAGGCGGATTAAAGGAAATCTGGCTATTATCAGAAGGTTCGGGAAACAAAAATGTAAAAAAAGTGAAAAAGATCAATAAAGCAAGCCAGGCTATAGCGAGATAATTATCCAATGCAGGTTTCTTGATTTTCTTTGTTTTTTTAGTCATTTTTCTTTTTCCTTAATGGTGGTGAAAGTACAAGCACTGCAGATTTTGCAATTAGATTAATAACGATAACGAGAAGATTGATGAAGAAGAAGAAACAGACAATAAAACCTGCTGCTCTTGCTGTGATCATATCCACGGCAATATAACCAAGTGACGGGATACCAATCAATTTCTCAAAAATATAAATAGCTCCGAAAATTAGAGCGAATTTTCCGGAATTATATTCAATAATATCAGGAAGAACTTCTTTGAAAATAAGCTTATATCGGATAAACCTCTCTTTCAGTCCGTTCACTCTGAGAAATTTGACATAATCATTTTGTGAGATCTTTTTCATTTTAGCTTCAAGAAGACGTGTTAAACCTGAAATATTACCATTGGCAAAAGCAATGCCAAGCGATGGGATCAACAGGGCTTTAAAAATATCGAAGAATCCTTTTTCAGAAATTGATATTTGAAGAAGCCTGTAAAATGAAATAAAAAGAAAGAGAGCAATGAGAAAATCCGGAATCGCAGAAAAGATATCATTGAAAGTCGAAATGATAAATTTTAAAATTCTGCTTTTAGTAAAAACAAGTATATCTGCCAATATAAAGGCAATGATTGAAATAAAAACAAGAACGAGAATGGTCCAGAAGAGGTTAATAATCCCGTTTTTCCAAAGCACTTCAGCAATCGACTCAACTTTAGAGTTAGAGATATCAGCTTTACCCAGATTACCTTTAAATACCTGCTTTAACCAGTAGAAAAAACTCGGAAGCAGCTTACTTGGACGATCAGGAAGATCAGGACACTGGTTTATCGAGACAAAAGCAGTACCTGGCTGATAAAGGTTGTTTCCGGTAATCTTCCATTCATCTTTATAAACATCATCAATCAAAGCTCGAGCAGAATCTGTAAAAGTAAGATAATAACGAAAATTTTGATCATCAGAATAATTAAGCCAGTGTGAGACGGAATCCGGATAACTGACAAAATCCAGAAAGTTTTCCTTGATATTCAAATGAGCAGCTATAGAAACTGAATCTGCCAGGAAAAGAGGAGGGATATGTTTTTTAAGAGGAATTTTCGCATTAAATACAGAATAATCCGGAAGACTGGGATATCTTTTTAGTGAGAGAAAACAGGTATTTTGTGCGAGAAGATTTCTGCCGCTGAATTTACATAAATCCCCGGCAGCACGGGAATCTATTTTATCCAGAACTAAAAGTGAATCCACGATTTTTTCAGCTCTTTTCTGAGAGGTAATGAAATAGCGATAATGCCCTGATTTGAGAGAACTTCGCAGCCATGAAAGGGCAGCTTCATTAGAATCGAATAACTCTGAATAATGAAGAATATCAGGCAGTTGAAGTAAATCTTTATCTTGAGCAAGTTCTATTTTCTGCATATTGATGAAACCAGGGAATCTATTATCAGGGTAATCCCCATACTGCAAAGAAAGAAGATATTCATCCAGTTTTAAAGGCAACTGACTGTGAATTAATGAGAATACACCCAATTGCCCGAGAAAGAAAAATACTATTATAAGCAGCAGATAACGTATAAAGGAAAACTTTTTCACATTTCCTCCTCAAAAATCGATTACGGACGCCATTTTTGGATATGCTTGAATATAAGGTTGCTATCCAAGTTTTCGGGAGTAACGTTAAACTCACGTCCTGCAAAGACGGCAAATGGTTTCTGAAAGAGAAAGATAGCTGGCAGTTTTTTTGCCAGGAATTCATGCTGCAAATGATAGATATCAACTTTTTTATCTCCGCCGGCTCTTCTTCCTTCATCGAGAAGAACATCGATATCAGGATCCGATAATCCGCAGATGTTAAAACCACCGGCTTTTATTTGATCTGAGTGAAAAATATTATATACACTTGGATCAGAACCGAAAGAAAATTCTACCAGAGCCAAGTCAAAATTGTGAGTTCCGAAAACCCTGTCAGTATATTCGTTATCATTTCTACCTTCCGTAATTATTTGGATGCCAAGTTCCTGCTTTATTTTTTCTTCAATATAACCGGCAATTTCTTGATCATCAGGTTTACTATTTAAATATACCAGAGTGAAGGGGCCGATTTTTTTCCCACTTTTTTCCAGGTGACCAGAGATTCTTTCGAAACCAAACTGCTCAATTTTATCTTCAATTGATTCTCCTCTCAAAGAAGGAGATTGAACGGATTCATTATAAAAACGAGAATTTCCGGGAAAAGGTCCTGTGAGAACAGTAGCTGCGTTGCCTAGAAAATTATTATTGATATCATTTTTTGAGATAACATAGCTGAAAAGTAATCTTAAACATGTATCCTTTAATGCTTCTTTTCGTAGATTAAATCCCATCATTTGAAAGGAGTCCAGTGTTTTATTTACTCTATATCCCCAGTTATCCATATTATCCCAGTTTGACCAAACTCGAACGGGCAGATCCATAACAAAATTGTAAGAGCCATTTTTGACAGCAGTATCAATAGTGGCGAAATTATCGGAAGATCTCCATTGAAATATACCATAAAGTTTATCACTAACCTCAGGATCAAAATACCTGGTATTTTTCTGCAATACACATTTATTATATTCTACCGATAGAGAAGTAAATTTACCATTTGTTACAGGTTTATCCACAAAGAAATCATTATCGGGCATCAGTCTATAGGGATTATCATTTTCAGAGTGATAAAGTTCATGCCTGGGAAGCAGGTAGAAAGTAAGAGCTCCGGCATTATCTTCGGAATTATAATTGAAAAATACATCCATCTGATAATCGCTTTTAATATCCATGTCGTCAATCAGGCTGATTTTTTCCTTAGCTGTATTAACATTTGAGTTTTGTATTACTTTCCAGGTGAATTTTACGTCATCAGTATTAACAGGGGAACCATCCTGCCAGAAAATATCATCTCTAAGATTGAGATGTAAAACACTCTGTCCCGTATTGATAAATTCACTTTTGGGAGCTTCTGTCAAAATAACCGGAACAATCTTCCCATCTTCATTAGTGGTCAGCAACTTCAAATATAGGAGATCAAGCATAATTGATGACGTTCTATCTTCCTCGCCATAAACAGGTCCCCAGCTTGCAACTTCACTTGTACCGGTTATATTATATTGCTGACCTATTAGTGCCGCAAAACCAAGTAATATCAAAATGATCATATTTGTTTTAATATTCATATTTTCCTCCTTTAAATTTAATCCAGAAATTCAGGCAGTAGATGTTTGGCCAGAATTATATAATCAAATTTACTCTTGAAATTCTGATTATCGAAAAAGGGATTATTCTGGATAGCCAGACCCATTTTATAGCTGAAATCATTCATCAGTTCCACATTGGGCTGTATACATATCATATCACAAATAAAAACCATGATCTTTTCCAGGCTTTCAATATGATCATCCCATCCTGAGAAATTGGAGATTTTATTATCAAATATGGGGTAAAGTTCATAAAGATAATGCGCATAATCATTGCTAAGCAGAAGATATTTTTCTGATATATACTCAGGAAGTTGTATTTCAAGATTGACCAGGATATAGTATGTGATAAAAAAAGCATAGTTTTCAGAATCAAGTTGTTCGATATTCATATCAAGGAAATCGTCGGCCGGTTTATGCCAGCGACTGTGTTCATAGTTTCTGATCATATCTTTATCATCATCAGACAAAGAATCGACAAAATTTTTAAGGGCCAGCCTGGCTGAAGTAAAATCGGCCTTCATAAATTCGTAAGCCTTACCTATATGTTCAAGAGCATCTTTCATAGTAGAAGAATTTCGGTCTTTATCAAATCTGAGAGCGCATTGAGCATAGTTATAATAGAAATTTTGAAGATTGGACTGAGGTTGCCAATTTTGCAGTAATGTATATGCATCTATTCGATCACCTTTGGTAAGTAGAGATGATATTTTATCCATTTCAACATCAGCTATGATAAAACCTGCAAACAGTGTGATAATCAAAATAATCCGTAATTTCATATAATCTCCTTATTGTTTAAGAAAAACATCCAGTAAATTGTTAAAATAATTAAAGGAGAACATAATGCCATAACTAACAGCTTTTCCGGTATGTTCTCTTTCGTCGATACGAGCCATAAGAATATGCTGTTGAGAAACGGCATAATTATAATCATCATAGGCGTCATCTGCTGCTGATTTATTAATATAGAACTGCCAGCCAGAATAAGCAGTTAATCCTATATAAGCAAGAGATTTCACATACTGTTTTCTTTTAAACTGCTGCAGACCGGGAATAAAAGCAGGTAATTTTTTTATAAAAGACCCGCTACGATTAGAAAACCGATTATAGACATAGCGATTTTTGTATTCTTCAACGAAAACAGAATAGGTTTTATCATCTTTGAATTCAGCAGAGAATTTTACTTCATATTTACCTTCCGGTAGGTCACTGATTGTAAAATAGGTATCAGGGTCCATAATGAAATTACTTCTTCCGACGTAAGTCCAACCGGAATTGTCATATTTTTTATACCGAATTTCAGTATAAGGTTCATAGCAGTTAATCTTAATCTGTCCATAGCCAGCATTTTTTATATTTTTCATAGGTTCGATAGAGTCAGCGGAATGAACAGTTTTCTGATTAATGAAATTCTCCCTGTGTTTTGTTATATCATTTTTATCCGGTTTCTTTTGGATATAGCTGGCATCAATAAGAGCGATAAGCCCCATGGCTCCTATATTTTCCACTTGGGCATTATCAAATTGGATGTACATTGCCGTATTTGACCTTTCTTCAAACAGTTTTTGATCTCTGGTAGAAATATTCTTATATTCGTCATAATGGATTCCTTCTAAAAATGAACCTGCACCATAAGTTAGCCCGGCAGCCAGAATAGTGAGAAAGTGATAGTTTCTGTACCTGATCCTTTTCTGAAAATGCTGCCCTACTATAGGAAATCTAAGGGCAAAGTCAGGATCTGGTTTTAAATCTGTCCGGATATCTGTAGCCAGCCCGCCCATAATCGAAGAGGTCTGATCAATTTTATTAAAACGCAACTGCAGATTACCACTTGGTACATCAGTTTTTTCCAGAAAAGCAGAAGCAAGTTTAATATCTGGTTGAAAAGCGATCATTTTCCAATTGTAAATATCATCTCTATTTTTGAAAGCTAACTGGATATTTTTCCCTACTTTAAAGCGACAAACCCCTTGAGGTTTATCGCGCAATTTTTTGTAGTTAAGTTTATAAGTGATCCCGGAATTAAGAAAAACGAGATGGCGTCCTCCTGAATCTACAGATATCAGGTTATTAAAGTTATAATCGGAATCATTAATAAAATCCTTAGGATGAAGATCAGGTTTCATATTATCGTTAAAACTGAGTTTCTTTATCGAAGAATTCTGATCATCACAGATATAGAACACGGCTTTACCGGAACCGTCCCAGGCAGGCTTAGTATTAAAACCTGTTTTAGCGAGTTTCTGGTCTGAAATTATTGAATTATAGGTTCGGTCAGCAAAAGAATAAAGATAAACTTCATTTTTGCTTGAGAAAATCAAGTAATCACCCTGGGGTGACCATTCTAGAAATGAAAACTGCTTATTATCTTCTTTAATCGTATCGAGTTTTTTACCGGAATCCAGATCAAAGATGTAGATAGTATTGCCATTTTGTTTATTTTCTTCAGTAAGAGCCAGTTTATTCCCATCTGCTGAAATTGCGAGCTCATAAATGTTATTTCCAGAAAGATAGAATTCCTTTCTTCTGTTTTTATCCATGAAGCCGGGAGCAGGATTTTCAGCATCAATTTCATCGAGGTCTCTAACCAGCCACACGTATTTGGGATCATCTTCTTTTTTATCCATATAGCCAGGTTTGCTGACGTAAACCAGCCGATCATGGGCAGGAGAGTGGCATAGAGCGTAAATCCACTGTTTTTTGTCTGTATTGTTAATCGTAAGTTCTTTATTGTTAGTTTCGCTAAAAACACCTTTACCATCAACCAGAAGACGTCGGATCGAGTAATCATTATTTTTCCGATTGCAATAATAGAGATATTCTCCTCTATTTGACCAGACGGGTGCGGAAACATAGTCTTCCGTATCATCGCTCAGGAAATCCAGATCATCAACAGATTCTTCTTTTTCTATTTTAGTAACTCTATGTCTGGTTCCACTTTCCAGATTTTGAATGAAGATATTGATATCATCATCCTTGGCAGAGAGGTAAGCAATAAGAGGATCACTAGGTGAAAGAGCAAGGAAATATTCTTTATTTGGATCATCAGTTTCAGGTAATGCCTTTATTTGAGAAGCAATGTCTGAGGGATCATAACCTGATAAAATATTAAATACCCAGATATTGCTTTCTACTCCCTGATCACCCAGATAAGAAAGCATAAAACTGTTTTTACCGGGATTGAGCCATTGGCTGATATCAATAACTACAACATTATCAGTTGGTTGACGTGAATGCAGATAGGGAAATGCGCTAAAACTGCTGTAATGATTACTGTTTATTTCAAATGATATCTTAGAAGTCTGAAAACTTCGATCAAAGCCGATCATTACAAATAAATTTCCTTCATTTATTTCAGGTAATTTATTGCCGTCCTCTACTGGTATATACTGATCAAAATCCGACACATCTAACTCAGTTACTGATTTTTCTGATGTCTGGGTATAATACAATTTATTAGAGATTACTTGTGCTGTCCCCAGCAGGGGGACAAGCAAAAGTATCAGTATTATTATTTGTTTGCACATAATTACCTCCTTTAGCGACGGATAGTAGCGTTTATTAGATGACCTTCCGTATATACAAAACTGGATTGAGGATAATTACTTGGTACTCCATTATCAGTACAGGTCACTTTACATCTAATATAGAAATTTGCATAATCTTCAGAAATAATTAAATCTTGAGAGATTTGATAAGGGATTATTGGATTAAACTCAATATTATCCCCCGATATTTGCCATTCATATGTAAAAGAAGGATTCAAATTATAAAAACCACTGATGTTATCTATAATATCCTGCCAGACTCCATTATTTACTTCAACGGTATCATTTACTGTAAATGTGCCCGTGATAATAGGCAAAATCACATTAACAGGAGGGTCATTAACCGGTGTGATAATAATATCAACAATATCGTGGTCTATTGCTCGTCCCTGCTGATCATTAATTATAAATGTCAACAACTCAGTTCCATTCCAGTTTTCTAATGATGTGAAATTAACACTCAAATCTGTAATAGTAGCGGTGACATTTACTCCGCCTGATACAGAAAGGACAAGATCGTCTCCATCAATATCTGAGACAAAATTTGAGAAATCTTCTATAAGACCTCCATCTTCAGCAAATGTGAAGTTAACAGGCAGATCTATCTCTGGATCATCATTGATGGGGGTAACAAATATATTAACATTATCCTGGTTTATGGCTCGCCCTTGCTGATCGTCAATTGTAAAAGTTAATAATTCAGTTCCATTCCAGTTTTCTGCTGATGTGAAATTAACACTCAAAACAGTAATAGTAGCTGTGACATTTACTCCCCCTGATACAGAAAGGATAAGATCATCTCCATCGATATCAGAAACATAGCTTGAGAAATCTTCCATAAGGCTTCCGTCTTCAGCAAATGTAAAGCTAACTGGTAGATCAATAACTGGTGCATCATTAACCGGTGTGACTATAATATCAACATTATCCTGGTCTATTGACCTTCCCTGTTGATCATTAATTGTAAAAGTAAATGATTCAGTTCCATTCCAGTTTCCTAATGATGTGAAATTAACACTCAAAACAGTAATAGTAGCTGTGACATTTATTCCCCCTGATACAGAAAGGATAAGATCATCTCCATCGATATCAGAAACATAGCTTGAAAAATCTTCTGTAAGGCTTTCGTCTTCAGCAAATGTAAAGCTAACTGGTAGATCAATAACTGGTGCATCATTTACAGGTGTGACAATAATATCAACATTATCCTGGTCTATTGCTCTTCCTTGCTGATCATTAATTGTAAAAGTTAATGATTCCGTCCCATTCCAGTTTTCTAATGATGTGAAATTAACACTTAAATCAGTGATAGTAGCTGTGACATTTACTCCCCCTGATACAGAAAGGATAAGATCATCTCCATCAATATCTGACACATAACTTGAAAAATCTTCTGTAAGGTTTCCATCTTCATTAAAGGTGAAACTATCAGGTAATATTATTACTGGGTCATCATTAACGGGTGTGACAATAATATTGACAGCATCCTGGTCGATTGCTCTTCCTTGTTGATCATTAATTGTAAAAGTCAACATTTCCATACCATTCCAGTTTTCTAATGATGTGAAATTAACACTTAAATCAGTGATAGTAGCTGTGACATTTACTCCCCCTGATACAGAAAGGATAAGATCATCTCCATCAATATCTGATACATAACTTGAAAAATCTTCTGTAAGGCTTACATCTTCAGTAAAGGTGAAACTATCAGGTAATATTATTACTGGGTCATCATTAACAGGAGTGACAATAATATTGACATCATCCTGGTCGATTGCTCTTCCTTGTTGATCATTAATTGTAAAAGTCAATATTTCCATACCATTCCAGTTTTCTAATGATGTGAAATTAACACTTAAATCAGTGATAGTAGCTGTGACATTTACTCCCCCTGATACAGAAAGGATAAGATCATCTCCATCAATATCTGACACATAACTTGAAAAAT
>JAIPBB010000024.1 GCA_021739805.1 Saprospiraceae bacterium
CTCATGGATGAGGGAGAAGTATTAAGTATATCACCAAATTGATTTCCTGATACTTCGACTGCAATTGTCTGTGGAGTCCCATTTGGTAAAAATTCAATATCAGTTGCTGTAATATTAAAGTTTACTAATTGTCCGGCATAAACAGTATCAACATACAAAGTAAATTGACCAGATGAATCTTGAAATGGTGGAATTACGACCGGTGAGTTATTTGTTCCACAGCTTGTAAATGCAACTTGAAAATCCCGCCATATTTCAGCAACTTTAATTCCGCATTTAAATGCAGTAACTTTGATGTTTATTATAAAAGCCCCACTAGTATAATTAGTTAATGATATTTCTCCTGTACGAGAATTTATTGTTGCAGCAACATTATTAGAATTATGCAAAGGACCTGGAAAAGGACTATTCCAGCTATATCCTGTTACATATTGAGTAAGTGGTGCTCCGGTTGATAGCAAAGGCTGTCCCCAAGAATGAACTAATGAGTCCATATCTACATCAAATGCTAAATGATTGTATGTAAATGGTGTTCCTGTACATAATACTGTTTGTGGTGTTTCAATAAAGCTTGGTGAATTATCAAAACATATACTTACATCTTGATTATTATATGGATACATAATGGCTATAATTCTTTGAGATGGTTCGCTAACTATATTAGTGGAGGCTTTTCTACAGCAAGTATTCCAATAAAACCTCCATCCACTTGCCGGTGGAACACCTGTTAATGGTACACCGTTTGGATAGTAATAATCTGATGTATATACATACACTTGAATAGCACCTAAGTTGGGTGCAGAGTTGGGCATTGGATTAGTATTGTTGCAATAAATATGTGAAAAACTCGAGTTTGGATTGCATTTTGGTGAAATATCAATTGGGTAAGCTGCCAATATCGTCAAACCAATAGATGAAAAACCTGGAACGTTTGAACTTAGAGTCTGAGAATTTCCTAATTGACAAGCACTACCATTAGCGTTATAACATTCTCTGTAGAATTTAAATATAAATCTAAAATTACCGGAACTCGTACATTCCCATGTAATTTCACCACCATTACGACAGGTTGCATTTAAATCAGAAGAAATAAAAAATAATACGATTAAAGGTATAATTAAAAGCTTTTTCATTTCACTAAAATTTAGTTTATAAATATGTAAAAAATGACAAATAGTGTCTGCAAGAAAACTACTTAAAATTAAAAATCAGCCTTTCCCCGTCCCTAAAGGGTGGGCTGATTTTCAGAGAGTTCACCCTTTAGGGTTCGGGGAAAAACTCTCTGAAAATCAAAATCTGTTGGGTTTTCTTGCTGACACTAAATAATAATCTTTATCAAAACCCAAAACTATTTTAAAACCACCATTTTCCAAACTCTTAATACCCCATCAAATTCCAAGGAATAATAATAAACTCCACTTTCAAATTTGCTAATGTCGAGTTCAATTTTATTTTCACCTTGTTGCGAATCATATTTCTTATGATAAACAACTTCTCCAACAATATTTACAACTTTAAAAACTGCTTTCCCCGATTTAGGCAAATAGTAATTTATTGTCGTTGTTTGATTTGTTGGGTTTGGGATATTTTGGTAAAGATTGAAATTATAATTTTCTTGTGAGCTTATTGATGTAATAACTAATATGCATTCTTCACAACTAGTGGAAGTTGTTTGCCCGCTAATGTCGAATGCTTGAACGAAATAACAATAGTTAGAAAGATTATTTATGCCAATATGAGAATATGAAGTATCGCTTGCTGACACTGTTATTAAATAAGTTAATGATCCATTATTTTCACGATAATAAATTTTATAACCACCTAATCCGGCTATCATATTTATATATGGATTCCAATTTAAGTAAACATCAGGCTTATACAAATCATTTGTTGCAACAACTTTAATTGTATTTTGATTTAAATAGGATAATGGGCATTTATTCCAGCAACTATCAAATGAAACAACTGAATAAGTTTGAAAATTTGAACAGGGATTAGCAGTTGTGTCTTCAAAAGTTATATTATTAATGCCATAAACTGTATCAATGGGAATCCAGGAAGACCAATACAAATCCCATCTATAAACAATATACCCCTGGCAATCAGGTGAAAGATTAGTATTCCAGGCTAAAACAACATTATTAGTTATTGGATTAACACTCACAGAATCAATGATAGGAACTACCGGAGCCATAATATCAGAGAACAGAGCACCATCAATAGATGATACTGATGAACAAAAAATTGGTAAACCAATACTGTCAAATCCTAAAGTATCTTCAATCTCTATTCTATAATTTATAAAAGCACTACATCGAGTAACTGTATCAACATAAAAAGTATCTACCGTATTAGCAATTTGAGTCCAGTTAGCTGAACCGGCAGGATATTCCCTAAATATTTTGTAGATTCCTGATGAACTTGAAAGATTTGGGGATATAATCGGATTCCATGAAATATGTGCAACTACACCTGCTGAAGTTATTGCATTCATTTTCATTGTTGAACAAACAGGGCTTGGGATTGAGTAATTCAAATATGCTGGTGGGCATCCTGATACAGTTTTTATACGATAATAAACAATTTGATTTTGTGCATTCGCTCCTATATGCGAATAATAATTTTGAGTGTATGTAATCAAACTATCCAATTGCACAAATGGTCCATTTGTATTAATAGATGATTCTATTAAATATCCTACAAAATGATTATTTATATCAATTGGTATTTCCCAGTTTAATGTAACATCACCATTTGGATGTACTTTAACACAATGTATTTCCGGTGATTCAACAATTGGGTAATCCTTCACTACAATGGTTATGGTAGTAAAATTAATAGCAGGTATCGGACAATAATCATCAGACACTTTAAAAATAAAATCATAAACATTACTTGTGTTTCCACATCCTATATTAGTTGTCAGATGGCTGCAATCGGTTTGCCAACAAAACTGAGTATTTAATCCAAATTCACCTGTTAGTGGATTGTTTGGTGGATTTGGAGCTGGGGTTAATGTGGCACATGGTGGGTTTAAACAACCAGAAGTTGCACTCATTGTTGGTGGAGTTGTATTTAACACATGTCCAAATTGATTTCCGTAAGCTTCTAAAGTCATTGTTTGTGGTGTCCCATTAGGTAAAAACTCAAAATCAGTCCCTGAAATATTAAAACATACCAAATCACCAGGGTAAACAGTATCAATAAACAATGTGTACTGACCCATCGCATTCTTAAATGGTGGAGTTATGCTGGGAGGATTATTTGTTCCACAGCTTGTGAGTGCCACTTGAAATTCCCGCCATATTTCGGCAACTTTTATTCCACATTTAAATGCAGTAACTTGAGTTGATGTTAAAAAAGTTCCTGTTGTATGTGAAGTAAAAGAAATTTCTCCGGTTTTTGGGTGAATTGTCGCTGCGACATTATTAGAATTATGTGATGGTCCTGGAAAAGGGCTATTATAGCTATATCCGGATACATAATTTGTAAGAGGTGCTCCTGTTGATAGCAAAGGCTGTCCCCAACTATAAACTAATGAATCAAGCTCATTATCCGAGGCTAAGTAATTGAAAGTAGTTGGATAACCTGTACAAAATACTGTTTGTGGAATTTCTGCAAACACAGGTGAATTGTCAAAACATGTACTTATATTTTGATTATTATAAGGATACATTATAGCTCTTAAGCGATAAGATAATGAACTTCCGTAAATAAGGTTAGTTGCTTCAATTCTGCAACATGAAGACCAATGAAATAACCAGCCACCTGCAGGTGGAACTCCTGTTAAAGGCACTCCATTTGGATAACTAACATCGGATGTAAAAATATTCTCTTGAACCGCTCCAAGATTTGGTGCTGAATTTGGCATTGGACCAGTACTATTGCAATAAATATGTGAAAAATTTGTGTCTTGATTGCATTTTGGTGATATATCAATTGGAGAGCCTGAAATTCTGTAAAGAGTAATTGAAGAAAAGCCCGGAACAGTAGTAGTAAGATACTGATGATTGCTAAATTGGCAAGCGTAACCTAAACCCATATAACACTCTCTGTACAATTTTAGTGTAAATTTAAAATTACCATTAGAAGTGCATTCCCATGTAATTTCACCTCCATTATAACAACATGCTTTTAAATCAGAAGAAATAAATAGTAATACGAATAACGGAACAATTAATAACTTTCTCATTTTGGTAGGATTGATGTAATGTAAATATGACACAAAAACAAGTGTGAAAGTTGTCTGGAAATTAATTAATTCTATTTTATTATTATTTCAACAGTTTCACTTATTGTATTGTTCTTAAACTTAATAGAATATTTTCCTTGTGCTAAGTAAGATAAATCCAATAAAGTTTCTTGTTTATAGTTTTCGTTTGACTCTAATTTTCCGGTTTTTATTAACTGACCCATCGAATTAAAAATTTCAAAGTTTAGTTCTTCATACTTTCCTGTTATTGAAATCACAATTTTACCATCTGAAGGGTTTGGATAAATTATTATGGTATTTGTAGTTGGAATTTTGGTTGTTGGATATTCAATAAAGCTGACTTTTACACTATCGGAATTTGTGCAGCCAAAACTATCAGTAACAATAACCGTGAAAACTTTTGAGCCAATACCAATGCCGGAAGAATCAACTGTTATTTCTCTAGTTGTTGAACTATTACTCCAAAGGTAAGCACTATGTCCATATCCTGCATCAAGAATTGCTGAGCCATCAGCATAAAGCAAAATATCCGAGCCAAGTTTAATAAATGGTTTAGTGTATTTTACAATTATTGAATCAATTGCATTACAATATTGGTCAGTAATAGTAACAATATAAGTTTGAGTTTTGCTTATGCCATTTGATGAAGCTATTATTGACTGAGATGTTTGACCTGTATTCCAAATATATGCATCGTGATTTATTCCTGCATCAATTAGCAAAGAGTCATTAGCACATAGTACTGTATCATTTCCAAGCTCAACATAAGGTGAATTAATATTAACTTCAATTGTATCAGCATTAAAACATACTCCATCGCTAATTGTTAAAATATAAACTGAATTAATTGTAGGTGAAACAATTATTGTTTGAGAAGTAGCCCCTGTATTCCACTGATAAGTTGTAGCTGAAGTTGAAGATGATAATTCAATACTGTCGCCATAGCAAATTGTAGTGTCCTTTCCTAAATCAATAGCCGGAACATTTAATAAAAGAATAAAAATATCATCAGTCGCTGAACATTTAGTTAATGTATCAGTAACAGTAAGAGTATAATTAATATGAAATTTTGGTGAAGCAAAAGGATTTGAAATTGTAGAATCACTTAATCCATAAGTTGGCTGCCATTTATAAGTTAACCCCGGATTTGATGGTCCGCCAATAAATATTCCACTTGAAGAACAAATCATTGAAGTATCATTTCCCGCATTGGCATTTGGAAGAGAATTTACAAAAATATTTGCTGTATCGGTATTTTTGCAATTATGAGAATCAGTAAAAGAATAAAATAGCTGATGTGAACCAACTCCTGCAAAAACGGGAACAAAAGCATTAGCAATAACTCCATTTCCTGTAAAAGTACCACCATTGGGATTTCCAGTTAAATAAATTAAAGGTGAATTTAAACAACATGAACTGTCAAAATTTACAAAACTAACATTAGGTAGTGGATAAACCTGAACAGTTTGTAATGTAAAATTATTGCAACCGTTAAAATCAGTATAGCTGTATTTTATTGAATGAGAGCCGGGATAAGTATTAACAGGATTAAAACTATTGCCGGTAATTCCATTTCCTGTGAACGTTCCTCCGAAAGGAGAACCCAATAAAGCATAAATAGAATCATAAGAACAAATATTTGAACTCAAACCCGAAAAGCTTACTATTGGAAGCGGATTTATTCGTATTGAATCGGAAGCGGTATTTATACAACCATAACTGTTAGTATAATTATAAGTCAACATATAAGTTCCGGGAGCAACTAAATTTGTATTAAAAACTCCACCGCTCATTCCATATCCGGTTACAGTACCACCTGTTGGTGAACCCGAAAAGATATATGGTCCTGAATTATCACAAACCGAATCGATAATATTAAAGCTAAGATGAGTTAAAGGATTAATAATTATTAAAATACTATCGAATACCGAAGCACAAGGATTTATTCCATTTGCAGTTAGTTTTAGCAAAACCGAGCCTGTTTGAATATCATTTTGACCCGGAAAATAGCTTGTATTCAATGATGATGGATTTAGAAATGAGCCATCTCCTGTGCTTGTCCATTGCAGTGAACTGTAATTTTGGGCTGTGCCGAATAGCATAGCTGTTTCTCCTGCACAAATTGAAAAATCTGCTCCTGCATTGGAATTTGCAGGCTGAACTAAAAAGACTTGAATTGTGTCAGAGTTTTCAAAACCATAAACAGTATCTTTTACCAAAACAACAAATATTCCGGCTGTATCAACAGTGAGCAATCTTGATGTTGCTATAATATTTGCTGAACCGCTTTTGCTCCAAAAATAAGTTTTTGCGGTATCAGCAGTTGGTCCGATAATAAGCTGTTCTCCATTGCAAAGCATTTTAACAGAGTCTATAATAATATCGGGAGCATTACCGATTGCAATGTCGTCAATAGCAATATCACCAAATTCATTTATACCTTTTATTGCCCTAAATCTTAATTTAACAGCAGTAGAACATAAAGGCAAATTAACACAGGATTTTTCCCAATTCGCATTACTGCTTGTTTGTTGCTGACCGAAAATCGAAAAAATATTATTATGCCAACTATTATCATAAAACAAATCGACATTAAGCGAACCAATTCCCGAACCATACATATGATACCAAAAAACCAATTGCGGATTGTTAAGATTTGAAATATCAATGCAGGGACTGATTATTATTGCAGTATCGGCAACTAATCCTGAATCTGCGTCTGCATATATGTAAAAACCTGAGGAATCTTTTATTGTATGGTCAGCAGCAGGACCTGTATTTATTGTTGGTGTGTTTGATGAATCAGTCTGCCAATGGTAACTTCCGCTGCTTTGTTCTTCCCAAGCGTTTAACGGATTAACACTAGTCTCAAAGTTGGTAAAATAAGTAAAACTATCTATCATTGAATTTGTAAAACAGTACGAAATATTATTATTTGTTGTATCCCAATCGTTATTTGTAATTGCTGAAACATTGAAACAATAATTTCCGGGAGAAAACATATTATAAGATGAATCAAGCATAACCAACATAGTATCCCCCGGAAGAAGACTATCATTGTTAAGTTGAACTAAAGGGAAAGACACAGGATTTATCCCTGTAACACTTGCTTGCAAATATGTAGTATCATTTTGAAAGTAAACAGGCAAATTACCATTATTTCGTAAAACACATTTTATAGTTTCGCCAGATGAATAACATTCATTATTAGGATTTATGGTAATATCTGTTAATTGAAAGTCAATAGGAATTTGAAATTCATCTGCTCCAATATCGGGGGGATTATACAGCCTGCTTTCATTATCAATATCTTTTGTTATTCCCGATAAAGAAAAGCCTTTGTTAATTAATCCCGAATCCAATGATGTAAGATGAAGGTCAGTATTTGAAACAAAGTTAACAGGAATGGATAGCGAATTGGTATCTTTTAAACTAGCAGATTTAAAAGCAGATAAATTTGATTTGTTGCCATTCCAGTATGCAAGATAATTTCCGTTAGTATAATAATTATTGTAATCGGAATATGCCACAGCCGAAGGGGTTGCATGATATGCACAAATTCCACCTGCATTATTTACAAAAATATTATTAACAATATTAAGGTTTGAACATGCTGTCTGGTAAAAGGAGTTATTATTGGAATAAACCGTACCAAAGACAGTCATATTTAAGGAATTGTTATATAAATTAACATTAGTGTCATTTTGTAAGCAGATACAACTTGCCGGTGTTCCTGATACGGTATGATGGCTAAATATATTATTAGCTATTAAAATTGGTTCTGATATTGTTCCGGCACAATATTTCATGTAAAGACTATAAGCCGGGATATTACCACTATTTGAATAAGTATAAATAGTATTGTTGGTTATTTCTATTCGTCCTTTAGTGTAACGACAATCTATAGTTGGTTTTGGTTGTGATTGCAATGGCACTGAAATGATTGGAGAAGAAATTTTATTATTTGATATTATTATACTACCGAGACAGTCTGACACTGATATTGCATAAGAACCCTGTGAGTTTAGATGGATATTAATATTATTCCCAAATATTAAAAATGTATTTGTATAATGAACAGAAATAGCACCGTTTGAAAAACCTGTTGGAGATTGTTCTATAATATTTTCAACTATCTGTATTGAATCCTGATAATTAACTCCAATTCCATGATAAAATGAATTTATAATATGGTTTTTTTCAATTCTATTTAATGTTTCATAATTATTTGTCTCACCATAAAAAGTAATACCATCTCTGCCATTAATAATTCTATTATTTAAAATTATATTTCCGGTATCCCGCAAATTATTTGAAGTGCTTATATTGCTTACAACTGAAGAATTAGGACTATAAATATATGGACATTCAAGTATGCAATGTTCAATTTTATTATTATTTGCTGAATTTTTAATAATAAAAACCCCAACATAAGCTCCTGTTGAAACTGATTTCATCTTCATTTTTCTAAAACATATATAGTCTGCACCATCTAACTCAACAACATAATCATTTGTCCAACTAGTTGTAGCGTAACTAAGAATAACTGAAGTTGAATCCAATGAAGAAGATTGAAATATAATTGTATTAACAAAAGAAGTACCTGTTATCTGTGGAATTGTTATTTGTTCGTAATATGTACCGGGGGAAACATTAAAAACAACCGGAGCGTTCACTCCATTTATTGTTAAAGCATTTACCGCAGCAGTAAAACTTGCAAAATTGCCATTAATACCAATAGTGTAAGTCCCTGAAAGCTGAGCAATGCCTGTATTAAAGCTTAATATAAGAAAAATTAGAAATATGTATTTGTTTTTTAACATTGCTTTTTCAGTATTCGGTATTCAGTGTTCAGTATTCAGTATTCAGAAACAAAGTAAATCAATCCTTTGTTTTGAATTCCGGTACTAATAAGAAACAGATTGCTTCGCTCGCAATGACCCAACCAATAACAATTTAACAATATTAATCCCTCCTAACACATCGCATTATAAAAGATGCACCTTTACCGGTACTATATTGTGCACCATTGATAAAAATTTGATATAGTGCATGAGTAGAACTAAATTCTGTACTGCTGTAATATGCCCCTGTTGTAAATCCACCAATACTAATTCTGTTTTGATATAAACAATTCAGTTCATCTTTTGCAGGTAAATACCAATCTGTAAAACCATAAGCAGTTAATGTGTCACATAGGCAAGCAGCATAATTTCCAATGCCAAGAGTATCAACAATAGTTTGTGTATTTTGTTCTCCATTAGTATTACTAGTTGCTCCGGTTGTTATATTCATTCCACCCCATTGAATACTGGAAGAATTATCACTCGGATGAACATATAAAATACCGTTGCAATTAACTGCCGGCAAATCCACTACGCTAATAAAAGCTGTTTTAATAATCGAATCTGTTCCGTTCATATTCGCAACAGTGAGTTTAACATCATAAGTCCCTGCTGTATTATATATTATCCCTGACGGGTTTTGAAGGTTAGACGAAGAAGGCGAAGCTCCCTGGAAATTCCAATACCATGTTGCCGGATTTCCTAATGAATTATCAGAAAAATCAACAGATTGTCCTTTAATAACTGAATTTTTATTTGCAGTAAAATCTGCTACAGGAAAAGGATTTGCAGCACTTAATCCCGGTATAATTACAAATTTTTTTCCAATAAATAAAGTATCTCCTGCTTTGGAAAAATCAACATTAATGTTTTCGGAGTAAAGTGAATATGGAACACTAAGCAATTGACTTGTACCTTTTATTGTATAATTTGTACCGCCTGTAGGGTCGGTTTCTGTTTTCAAATAATAAGGACCATTAGCCCAATTAATCGTGTCAAATCCGCTTTGTCCACCAATTTCAATAGTAATAAGTCCATTATCATTTGTTGTTGTAGTTTGAGTTTCAATATAAACAACTGTACCTGTTACAGAAGCCTGCAAAATACTGATTTGCATACCAACAGTTTGGTTTGTTACTAATTGGTTGTTAGTGTTTCGTATAACAGCTTGAAAGCTCATTTTTTGGGGTATTTGAGCTTTTAGCTGCTGTGGCAGAAAAAAACTTCCAATTATTATTGCTGCTAAAATTGTTAATATTGGTCTCATTTTTCAATTATAAACATTTTTGTATAATTTTTATTTATTGCTTCAACTTTAATAAAATAAGTACCTACAGACAGCCCATTAACATCTAGTTTATAAGCTTTGCCAATTAAATTTTTACTAAGCATTCTGATACCTAAAACAGAATAAATCTGAATACACTTTATAGAATCACTACATTCTATATTAATAACATCTGTTGTAGGATTTGGATACAGTAGAAAAACATCTTCTGTTTCTGTTAGTCCTTTTTTTCTTGGTGGATTATCCTGACATTCATAAGCTCCCATATCAATTTTGCCATCTGGGGGATTAAAAATTCTATCACTATTATTCAAATCAACTGATGTATGAAAGAAATTATTATCACCTGAATTTACACATGGAGAAACATTACAGTCTATTTGAAAATTATCATGATTTGGGTCTATAAAAAGTGGGTCGGTATCAATATTATTGTTGCCTTGATTGTTTATTCCTTCAATATTAGAATAAGAGCTATAATCCCAGTATGGATATGTAATATCTATGATAGCATCAGGAACATTATCCCAAACAATTGAATTATATATTTCGTAGTCTGAGTCTGCAAAGTAAATGCCACCTCCTTCTTCATATCCATTAATATCATATGCAGTATTATTTGCTATTGTATTACTTCCAAATTCAATCTCAGAAGAATAAGAGCAGTATAATCCTCCTCCATTAACACCAATTGAATAATTATTAATAACGAGGTTATTGATAAATTTAAAATCAAAAACACTTTCAAGAAATATTCCTCCTCCTTGTAGTGTACTCGTATTTGAATTAAAAACATTCAAATAACATTCAATGTCACCATAATCAATATTTTCAAAAAACATTGCTCCTCCATTTCCAGTAACTGTATTGTAAAAAAAACTATTCCTTTTTATATTTATAGGTAAATACTGGGAAACAGAGTTTCTGTCAAAATCATGAAATGCAATTCCTCCTCCATTAGCTGATTGGTTTTCTTCAAATATATTATCATTAATTGAAAGTCCATAAAGTCTATAATTCAAACCAAATGGAGGTGTATTCATTAGGAAATACATTTTATCAATAAATATTGCTCCTCCGTATGTTCCAGCATCTAAAGTAGAATTTGAAATAAACGAATTTTCATTTATAGTTATTTGATTTAAATATATATAAGTAACGTCATACATTGATTTTGATAAGTAAATCGCACCTCCATTTCCATCAGTATAATTTCCTTCAAAAGTACTTTCAGTAATTGAGATTTCACCCCTGTTTCTATACGAATATATTGCACCTCCAAAACTCGCCGAATTATTAATAAATTCTGAATTTGTAACTATTAATTTTGAATTTTCAATTGATATTGCACCACCTTCATTGGTTGAAGAATTATTCTCAAAATTGCAGTTTGAAATTTCAATGTTTGCAAAAGGAAAACCTGAAAGATAAGCACTTTTTATTCTTATGACTCCTCCAGACAAAATAGATGTATTAAATAAAAATTCGCAGTTTAAAATTGATAGATTAATTTCACCATGTTGAGCTAATGCTGTTATTGCTCCACCTCCATTGCATCCGGCAATAGTTGCACTTGATGAGTTATTTTTAAAAAGGCAATTCTCGAAGCTTACCGTTGCAACATTTGAAGTATTTGGTCTTATAAAAATAGCTCCTCCGGCAGTATTAGATGAGCAATTATTAAAAAGGGAATTACTTACTTCCAGATTTTTATATCCATCATCTAAAGTAAATGCCCCTCCTCTTGAAGTAGAAGCATCATTAGTAACCGCATATCTGAAAGAACAATATTGAAACTCACTTTGTACAGATGTATTGATTTCTATTCCTTGCCAATAATCACCATAGGTATAATCACCTAAATAAGCTGAAAGTGCAGTAAAATATATACTGTCAGATGAATTTCCATTTGCTATAATAGCTCCATTATTAACAATAAATTTATAACCTTGCCCTTTCTGTGCAGGTGAATGTAAGTAATCATAAGCAATTATCTCTGAGCCTGCAGGAAATGTGAGAACAGCATTGTTACTAATCGTACAATTACTTGCTAAATAATATGGACTATCTTGAATATCAAAAGTAATACTTGATGAATATGTTGAATTTAAAGTTAAACTAAAAACATTTGATGTCAACAACATCAATGTCCAAATTAAAAGTTTTGTTTTCATAGTATTTCTTTCTTTAGGTAAATTTTTTGGTAAAAATAATAAAAATAAATAGATGTTTAAATTTTTTTAACAATTATTTATATATTACAATAGTCAATAAATTATAAAATAACTCTGTATAAGCTTTAAACAGTTAAAATTAATTCTATTTTATCACAAAATTAATAATTTCATTAATTATATCATTCTTAAACTTAATAGAATAGCTTCCTTGTGATAAGTAAGATAAATCCAGTAAAGTTTCTTGTTTATAGTTTTCGTTTGATTCTATTTTTCCGTTTTTGATTAGCTGACCCATCGAATTAAAAATTTCAAAGTTTAGTTCTTCATACTTTCCTGTTATCGAAATCACAATTTGTCCGTCAGAGGGGTTAGGATAAATGATTATGGTATTTGTTGGTGGGATTTCATTTGTATTATATTCAATAAAACTCACTTTTACACTATCAGTATTTGAGCAGCCAAAACTATCAGTAACAATCACTGTGAAAACCTTTGAGCCAATACCAATGCCTGAAGAATCGACTGTTAATGTTCTATTAGTTGAGCCATCACTCCATAAATAACTGCTATATCCAAAGCGGGCATCCAGTATTACGGATGTATTAGAGAAAAGTACTATATCTGGTCCAAGCTCAACTTTTGGTTTTGTATATTCAACATTTATTGAATCTCTTGCCTGGCAATATTCATCTGTAATAATAACATAATAAGTTAGAGTTCCACTTATTCCATTTGAAGTAACTAATATTGATTGTGATGTATCACCAGTGTTCCATAAATAAGCATCATGATTATTTCCTGCATCAATCAAAATGGAGTCGCTGGCACAAATTAAAGTATCCTTACCAAGTTCAACAATAGGTGAATTAATCTTTACTTCAATAGTGTCGGCATTAAAACAAACACCATCGCTTATTGTCAGAGTGTATGCTGTATTGATTTTTGGTGATACAATAATTTTTTGAGAAGTGTCCCCTGTATTCCATAAGTAAGATACAGCATTTGTTGATGAAAAAAGTTCAATGTTTTCGCCCTTGCAAATTGTAGTGTCTTTACCTAAATCAACATTAGGAACATTCAATAAAATAATAGAAATATCATCACTTGATGAGCAATTTGTCAGAGTATCTGTTGTTGAAACTGTATAAACAGTCGAAACTATTGGCGAAGCATAAGGATTAGATGAAGTTGAATCGCTTAAACCATGAGTTGGCTGCCACTCATAAACCAAACCGGATGTTGAAGGCCCCCCGATAAAAGTACCAGCAGAACTACAAATCATTGAAGTGTCAGCACCTGCATAAGAAGTAGGAACTGAATTCACAAGAATCTTAGCTGTATCAGTATTTGTACAGTTTTGGAAATCAGTAAATGAATAAAACAACGACTGAAGTCCAACACCTGCTAATGTTGGGTCAAAATTATTAGCATAAACTCCATTGCCTGAAAATGTACCACCGACTGGATTTCCTGTTAAATTAATAATTGAACCATTCAGACAACATGAATTGGCAGGAATAAATAAGTTAACAGGCGGAAGTGGATAAATCTCAACTGTTTGGGAAATAAAATTACTGCATGAATTTGAATCTGTAAAGCTGTATTTTATTGAATGAAAACCGGGAGAAGCATCACCGGGATTGAAGTTATTACCAGAAATACCATCTCCTGTAAATGTTCCACCCAGAGGAGAGCCTAATAACGTAAAAATAGTATCACTAAAACAATAGGCGGAATCTAAACCTGAATAACTTACAATTGGTTTTGGATTTACAACAATTGTTTGTGTTTTTTGGTTTGCACATCCATTGGTATCGGCGTAACTATAAGTAATATTATGCGAACCAATTCCGGCTAATAATGGTATAAAACTATTACCATTTAAGCCGCTTCCACTAAATATTCCCCCAATTGGAATTCCGATTAATCCAAATGGCGGAGAGTATTCACATATATGATTTGGAAATCCATTGATAGTAATTGTTGGCCTGGGAAAAACGTGAACCATTTGCGAGTCGGAATTTGTACAGCCATGAATGTCAGTAAAAGTATATTTTATTTTATGGTCTCCTACTCCAGCCATTAAAGGGTCAAATATATTTGAATTTATGCCGTCTCCACTAAAAGTTCCACCAAGTGGAGAGCCTGATAAATTTATTGCAGGATTATAAATACAATATGCATTGTTTAAACCGGAAAATGCAACAACAGGAAGAGGATTCACAGTAACAAAAATGCTGTCAGAGTTGGTACAAGAATGAATATTTGTAAATGAATATTTAATTTTATGTAAACCCGGGCCTGCAACTGCCGGATAAAAAACGCCATTTGAAATCCCCACTCCATCATAAGTTCCTCCTATTGGTAATGCTGCAATTGTTATTGGAGGGTCATCTTCACAATATTCCAATTGAATTCCGCTAAGGTTTATGGTTGGAATTGGATTTACTGTAGAAGAATCACTTGCAGTACTTATACATCCATAATTGTTAATATAGGTATAAGTAAATCCATAAGTTCCGGGTCCAACAAAATTAGGAAAAAAGTTACCTCCACTCATGCCGGGTCCACTAACAGTTCCACCAGCCGGCGTACCCATAAAAATATATGGTCCGGTGTTAGCACAAACCGAATCAATTACATCTAAACTAACTGCTGTTACAGGATTAACAATTACATTTTGTATTGAACTATCAGTACAAGCAAAAGTATTAGTGTAAGTGTATTTAATATTGTAATTTCCTCCTCCAATAGAAGGGTTGAAAAAATTAGCAGTTATTCCGGGACCTTCAAAAGTTCCACCTAAAGGAGAGCCGCTTAAAGTAACAATAGAATCATTAGAACAATATGCAGAATTTAAACCCGAAAAACTTACAAATGGTTTTGGGTTTACAATAATTGAAGAGCTGTCAAGATTTACACATCCATTGTTATCGGTATAAATATAGGAAATATTGTGCGAGCCTACACCAGCAATAAAAGGATTAAAATTGTTGCCATTTATACCATTTCCGTTGAATGTTCCTCCTGCTGGTAGTCCTGATAATCCAATTGCTTGAGCATTTACACATAATTGATTTGGTAGCCCACTGAAACTTACAATTGGTAAAGGGTAAACATGAACATTTTGAGAAGTTGAATTTGTGCAGCCATGTATATCAGTATATGTATATGTTACATTATGGTCGCCTGTTCCAGCCAATGAAGGGTCAAACAAGCCTGAACTTACACCATTTCCACTAAAAGTCCCACCAGAAGGAGAGCCTGATAAATAAATTGCAGGATTGTTTACACAAAAAGAACTGTTTAAACCTGTGATTGTTACTATTGGCAGAGGATATACAGTAACATTAATGCTGTCAGTGTTAGTGCAATTATAAGTATTAGTGTATGAATACTTTATTTTATGTAAACCGGCTTCGGCAACCGAAGGATAAAAGACACCATTTGTAATTCCAATTCCATTGAAAGTTCCTCCAGTTGGTAATGCTGCAATTGTTACAGGCAGATCATCAATGCAATATTCCGATTGTACTCCACTTAGATTAATTGTTGGGGCAGGATTAACTTTTAAGGAATCAATAGCAGAACTTATACATCCAAAACTGTTAATGTAAGTATAAGTATATCCATATGTTCCGGCTCCAAGCAGGTTGGAATAAAACACACCTCCACTTATGCCAGGTCCATTAATATTTCCACCGGCAGGTGTTCCAGTAAAAATATATTGTCCGCTGTTAGCACATAC
Source organism: Saprospiraceae bacterium (assembly GCA_021739805.1). The sequence continues at coordinate 16,271 of JAIPBB010000024.1, forward strand.
TGAATCAATTATATCAAGATTAGCCGGAGTTACAGGATTTACTGTAACATTTTGAATGGCACTATCATTACAACCATATGAGTTACTATAATAGTATTTAATATTATAATTTCCCACGCCGACAGATGGGTTAAAAGTATTTGCTGTAATTCCTGTGCCTGTAAAAGTTCCACCTTGAGGAATTCCATTTAAAACAGCTATAGTATCGTTAGTGCAATAATTTGAATTTAGACCGGAAAAACTAACTATAGGTTGATTATTGAAGAATATTGATTTTACATTTGATGATGAAAAACAACCGTTAGTATCATAAATCTCGACTTTATAATAAACAGAATCATAACAAAAAGCTGTAGAATCAACATAGGAAGTAGCTTGAACTGAATCAAGAATTGCCCAGTTTGTACTTGTAGTTTTGCGTTTTAATACAAATTTATCGTCAAGAGAAGCAGTTGGGGAATTTAATATTGAATTCCAATTAAGATAAGTATAGCCACTACTATTTGATAGTGATAAAACTATATTTGTTATTGTGTCTGAAGGCTCGGATAAATTATTTCCACCATGGCAGCCTGAGCTTGTTTTAACATAATAATATCTATTATTGTTACCAACTATTCCGCTATTGTCGATATATGTTGTTTGATAATAATCACTAATGCTGTCAACTAAAAAATATGGTCCGTTTGGATTATTTGACGAAAAAATATGATAGCCATTGAAAGTGTTTGAAAAGTTGAATAAAGGAACCCAGCTAAGTTCAAAAAAACCGCTATTGTTTACAGACGCACATTTAACTTCAGGAGGTGGTAAATCCGGCTCTGAACGGACAACAATGGTAATTGTTGATATAGTACTTGCCGGTATTGGACAATAATCATCCGTTATTTTTATAACAAAATTATAAACATTAGTATAGACTCCTGATCCAATTGGAGTAGCCAGATGGTCACAGCTTGTTTGCCAGCCGAAATTACTGCCAACACCAAACATTCCACTTACAGGAGGAGGCGAATTTAATGTTGCACATGGAGGATTTAAGCATCCTGTGCCGGTGAAATTTGTGCCAAATTGAAAACCACTTGCTTCTAAAGTTACAGTTTGAGGGGTTCCGTTTGGCAAGAATTCGAAATCGGTTCCACCAAGGAAAAAACTCACATAATCACCGGCATTTATCGTGTCAACATATGAATCAAAAGGACCGTTGTGTACAGACTGAAAAGGTGGAGGCACATAAGGTTTATTGTTTGAGCCACAATTAATGAGTACTACTTGCATATCACGCCATATTTCAGCAAGCTTTATTCCTCCTCTATAAGATGTTACTTTTGTTGATGTGGTGAAAGCACCATTGGTAAAGGAAGTGAAGGATATTTCACCGGTGTATGCATTTACGGTCGCAGCAATATTGTTTGGATTTTGTGTGGGGCCGGGCAAAGGATTATTCCATGAATATCCTGTGGCATATTGAGTAACGGGATTACCTGATTGTTGAAGTGGTTGTCCCCAGGAAAAACTTAGAGAATCAAGGTCGGTATCATAAGCGTTATGATTATATGAAAAGGGTGAACCGGTGCATAATACTGATAAAGAAAGTTCAGCAAAATTAGGAGAATTATCGAAACATGTACTAACATTTTGATTGTTATAAGGATACATTATCGCTCTTAATCTAAAGCCTGGCATACCAATAAAATTTGTACAGGGATTTCGGCAACAACCTGAATAATAAAACATCCATCCGCTAGCTGGGGGTACTCCGGTAAGTGGAACTCCATTTGGATAAGATGCATCAGATGTATAGTAATATTCTTGTACAGCACCAAGATTTGGAGCTGCATTCGGCATGGGGTTACTGTTATCACACCAAATATGAACTAGTGATGGGTCGGGATTACATTGAGGAGCAATATCTTTGGGCCAACCGCTTAATATTGTCATATTTATAGAAGTAAATCCGGGGACTGTTGTGTACATTGGGTAACTTGAACCAAATATAGCTGCTGAACCTGAACTGGTGTAACACTCACGATAAAGTTTCATTTCAAACCTAAAATTCCCGTTTGAAGTGCACTCCCAGCTTATCTCACCTCCCATATAATGAGTTGCCATAAGTTCACTTATGGAGAAAATACAAATGAAAAAAAGAAAAAACTTGAGTTTTTTCATTTAGGCTTAATTAAAGATTTTTTTATAATAAAGTGGTTTAAACAACAATGCCTTTTAGCTAACTATTAATCAGACACAAAAAATCATAATTTAGTTGCTTAAGAATAAATTAATTTAATCTGTAAATATATTTAAACAAATTAATACTTTATACATTTATTGTTAAAAAAGGTTTAAAATTAAAAAAGAAACGCCCCGAAGAGCGTTTCTTTGAAATTAAAAAAAATACATCGCACGGATGCTTTTTGCACAAATAAATTCCAGGACTAGAATTTTCCAATCTTGAAAGTTATACCGTAACTTAATCCGTCTAATATGTCAGAATCAGTGTTTATAAGATTAATATCATAAGCATAGCGATAAGTTGCCCCAAAGGCAATTCGAAGGTTTTTTACTACATTCATCTCTATTTCAACTCCAGGTTCGATAATTACAAAGGCATCAGAATCTTCAGTATAATAGTCATACTCATAATTTTCATCACCATCATCATCTTTTTCCCAATGTCCAACTTCTTTATTGTAGGCAACTCCACCTACTCCAAATAATACTGGAAATGAAACGTGAACCGGAAATTTTGGAGCAATAATTGGCTCCAGAAAAAGTCCACCATAACCACCGGCTAAGTTATATCCTTCATTTGCATCAACATTGTCAATATAAATGTCGTTTGCAAAGCCATAACCGGCTAATCCAATTGTTAGTTTATGGTCAATTACCCAACCAAAACGACCACCAATTGTCAGGGCATCATGGCCATTAATTTCAGAATAGTTTGCAGTGGCTGCAAGATAACCTCCATTGCTTATATCCGAACCAAATAAGGTTTTAATTTCATCTTGTTTTGATTTTTTCTGATTTTGTTCAAATTCCTGAACATTAGTGCTATCATTAACTTGTGAGTATATGATTGTGCTTAGCATGCTTAGGATGACAATAAATAATAGTTTCTTTTTCATTTGTTTAAGTTTTTTTGTTATTAATTAAATTTATTAGAATGTGTATTTTAATGAAACTCCAATATCGAAAAGTGAGACTTTAAAAAATGGAAATCCAAAGAATTCAGTATAAGGTTTTGTGTCGAGTGCTGCAACCAAAGGCAATTTATTTAATCTGTATTCCATTCCGAATATTGCATCGACACCAATAACAGGTCTTTTTCTGAACATTGATTTCTGTGGTTCGAAAAAGCCGAATAAAAAATTATTATCATATTTCTTTGAATATCCCACATGAGCACCATATCCATAATAAAAAAACAGATTTGAGTTGATTTTAAAATTGACTGGAGAATAGGTTTCTATAAGAGCCGTTAATTGAAGCCCATTATTTCGAAAGCTTAAAATTCCTTCCATAGCTTTCGCATTATTAACAAATCCTTTATAGCATAATCCTGATGTTTCACCAGCTCTAAAACCAACGGTATTTAAATAATCCTGTGACTTTGCTTTTTGAAATACTATAACAAGAATTATAATGACAATTATTTTTAATGCTTTCATTTTCTAATAATTTGTTATTGATGAACTACAGAACCTGAGCCGGTTATATGAGTGTGAGTTATTGGATTTCCTTTATAATGAACAGTTCCGCTACCTGTAATTTTTGCATCAAGATAATCTTTCACATACACATACATACTTCCAGAACCTGAAATTGTAGCAAAGCAGGTGTCTTGCTCCAGGTCGTATGATCTAATATCACCCGAACCACTTATTTTGAAATCACCTTCGCTAATTTCGCCCCAAAGAGTAGTTTTTCCAGAGCCGGAAATGTCAACTTCTGCATAATCACCCCAAATTCCCGCATATATTTCACCCGAACCTGCCAGGCTTATGTCAACATTGTTAGCTGTAATGCTATCACAATAAATATCACCTGAACCAAGTAATTTAATATTATTAAGGTTTTGCGTTTTTACTGATATTACAATTGGTTTATGTTCTCTAATGCACCTATCATCCCTTACTTTAATTACCAGGGTTGAACCATGGATTTTAGTGTAAATATAAGGTATAAGATTTTCTTCAGCTTCAACCTCTACTTTGTTTAAAGTATCCAAAATTACATTTATTTCGAATGCTCCTTCAGAACTAATCCCATGAAATGAGCTTAATGTTCGGGCATCTGTTACATAATTATGATTGCCTACAATACAATTGTTTTTCCTGCAACCTAAAGTGAAACTTGCAACTGCTATCAATATTATTATAAATCCTTTTGTTCGCATAATGTTTTGTTTTTATGATTATTTAACACCAAAAGACAAATTAATTTTTCAAGGGTTGCAATTAATTAAAGAAAATTTGAAATTAATATTATTTTATAGTCATTAGGTGGTCATTTGCTTTGCGTCATTTACTTCGTGTCATTAATGCTTCGCATGTCATTTGTGCTTCGCTCGTCATTTAGCTTCGCTGTCATTTGCCCTGCATGTTTTATTTATTGTTATGATGAGAATGACAACTGAATGACAACTGAATGACAACTGAATGACAACTGAATGACAACTGAATGACAACTGAATGACAACTGAATGACAACAAATGACACTAAGCAAATGCTAATAAAAGTTTAATTTTACAAAAGATTAATTCTACTGGTGAATTATGTTGAGATTTCCAGCATTCATGTCAATAAATACATTAGAAGATGTTTGTTTGTTTCTTCCAATTATTCCATGAGATTTGTATAGTCCTTCTTCCTGGTTTATAACATCTTTCTGAATAGTAGAAGCTGATTCAGGTAATGAAACTATTGTTTTGTGATTATAATTAACATTAAGTTTGAATGATGCACTATTTTTAAAATAGAAGTCGAGATCAGTATAATGCGAGTTTATTTTAATATTCTGAAAACTATTAGCAATGCTTTCCAATTTTATTCCTCCATATCGAGAAGTTAGAAGTATATCCTTATAGAAGTTATAAATAGTAATATAAGAAAATGATGTTTCACCATTAAGTCTGTCAATGGTTTTAATATAATATTTATCTCTTGATGAATTAATATCCAAATTGTTAATTTCATCAATATTGAGCCTTGATGACTTACTCACAACATTAAGTTTGTCTGCTTTTTTTAATTCTAATTCTGCATAACTAATATTAAGACGTCCGGTAGTCATTTCATTAATCATCATGTTTCCAAATTCAATTTTCAGTTTTGAATCTCCATTTAGATTATGTGCTTTAAAATCTCCATTTGATAAATTAATATCTACTTCTCCGTCGTGGTCGGTTGTATAAATATTACCAAATTTATTTTCGACTTTTAGATTTGCACTTTTTGGTAAGAATACAATATAATTTATCTCAACAGTGTTGCTGGAGCTAAAAAAAGCATTTGCCATTTTCGAAATATCAGCCCAAAACGAGTTTAAATAATCTTTAAAATAGGTTTTTGCCACAATGTAATATTGAGCGTTTGTAAAGTCGAAGTCAATGTAGCTCATTATGGTTTCAACTTTCTCTTTTTTCTTTGATTTGATATTGACAGTAATATCAAACTTTACTGAGTCTTTATCCCAGGGAATTAGATGAACATTGCCATATTTGTTAATAATACTAATGTGGCATTTGTCGTTGACTTTGTATGATTTTTTTATTCTTTTCGTTTGTTCATATATCTGAGCATGTGAACTGGCTCCGAAAAGTAATATTGATATTAGAATAATTTTAAGTTCTTTATATTTCATACGATTGATTTTTTATATTTTGGTTGTATGGAACTTCCCATTTAATTTTTTTTGTCTGTTTTTTGTAATTTGTGATTAAAAATTAAATGGAAGTTTCATAATAATCTGAATTTCCCGGTTTTTTATTATTTTTTGATCTTTCAATAATTGATAAAACTTCTTCTAAAATCTCAAGCTTAATTCTATAGTTTTGTATCATAGCATCAATTACTTGTTCATTTGCAATATTTTCGTTTAAATCATTTTTCAATTCTGCATAAATGCTGTCCAGTTCCAACATATCATTATTAATGTCATTTTTAATTCCAGGATATTCGTCAGCATAATTAAATAATTTACTTTTTGTTGTATTTATTTTTGAAACATAATAAGCTTCAGCTTCAAATAGTTTACTAAACTCTTCGTTATTTGTAATAATTTGTTCTGAATTTTTGTCTTGGGTTGCCAATTGAGTGGGTTTGTTAATAAAATCATGAACAAAATAAGAAGCAATGAAGATTATAACAACTGATGCAGCTTTCCATAAAACCGAATTCCAGTTAATTTTTCTGATGTTTATGACTTTCTGTCTTGTTTCTTGATTTGCTTTATCAATTTTGTTCCAAAGTTCAGCAGATGGCTCAAGGTCGTCAAATTGGTTTTTGTTATCAACAATAAACGATTCTAATTTGTCTTTTTGCATAATATCGTTTTTTAGTTTGTTAAAAGTTCTTTTACTCTATTTTTAGCCCTCATATATTGAGTTTTCGATGTTGATTCAGAAATATTCAATATTTGAGCAATTTCAGTATGGTCGTATCCTTCAAGCAAATACAATGAAAATATCACTCTTCCTCCTGATGGTAGTTGTGTCATTGCATTTTTAATTTTTCCTACATCTAATTCTAATTTATCATCATTGAATTCCTCATGATTATTTTCAAAATATCCCATATTTTCAAAAAACACTAATTCAGTTTTTTTCTTATTAATGAAATTTAAGCAATTGTTAATCACAATTTTTTTGAACCAGGCTCCAAAAGTTGATTCGAATTTAAAAGAACTCAGTCGTTTGAAAACATCCACAAAAGATTCCTGTAGCATATCCTCAGCTTCCTCTCTATTATTTAACATTCTGTAACAAATGTTAAACATTGCCCGTGAATAGAGTTTGTAAAGCTCGTATTGTGCTTTACGACTACCCTTGATACTCTGCTCTATTATATCCCTATGAATATCAATTGCAAATTCGCCCAAATCTTTTCTTTTTAATTTCGACACTAATGACAAAATAAATTTCTAATAGTTGCAATAAAGGTATAATTTTTTATTTCTTTTTATACCTTTGTTATATCAGCAAATTGAATTTTTTTATTTTTTTTTACTCTTAGAGTATTGTTTATTGTAATTTATTTTGCATATTTGCTATAATTATCAGTCTATTAGAAAATACAAAAGTGCTATTTAGCTGAAAAATAATAATTAAACTATAAAGTTTATTAATTAATTAATGAAGAATTGAACTAGGTCATCATAAAATATTTTAATGAAAAAGTTTTTTTTAGACTCAGCTTTATGTAAAATTCTCTATTTAAACATTAAAAATAGAGATGAATTCGTGTTTTAATAATACCCCATCTTTTATTTGCCATTCGGCAGGAGTTATTAATTATTTAAAAATTTAAAACAAACAAAATGAAATTACCATTTGCAGAATCATATAAAATCAAAGTTGTAGAGCAAATTCGTGTTAGTACAAAAGAACAACGCAAAAAATGGATCAAAGAAGCCAAGTACAACTTATTTAATTTAAAAAGTGAGCATGTTTTTATCGACCTTTTAACCGATTCAGGTACAGGTGCAATGAGCGATAAACAATGGTCGGAATTGATGTTAGGAGACGAAAGTTATGCAGGAGCATCTTCTTATTTTAAAATGAAAAATGCCATAAAAGACATTCTTGGCTATAATTATTTTCTACCAACACACCAGGGAAGAGCAGCGGAAAATGTACTTTTTTCAGTTTTAGTAAAAGAAGGTGATATAGTTCCAGGAAATTCGCATTTCGACACAACAAAAGGACATATTGAGTTTAGAAAAGCAAGCGCAATTGATTGTACAATTGATGAAGCTTTTGACACAACAGCATATCATCCTTTTAAAGGAAATGTTGACATTAATAAACTTGAAGAAGTTTTCAAAAATAATCCTATCGAAAATATTCCATTTATAATTGTTACTGTTACAAATAATTCAGCAGGTGGACAGCCCGTTTCTATGCAGAATATTAAAGATGTAAGAGCATTTGCTGATAAATATAATAAAATAGTAGTTTTTGATTCAGCTCGTTTTGCTGAGAACGCTTATTTTATTAAAACCCGTGAAGAAGCTTATAAAGACAAAAGCATTCGAGAAATAGTTAAGGAAATGTTTTCCTATGCTGATGTAATGACAATGAGTAGCAAGAAAGACGCAATTGTTAATATGGGCGGATTTATTGGTATGAATTCAGAAAAATTGTTCAAAGAAGCCTCTGTTTTTAATATTATGTTTGAAGGATACATAACTTATGGTGGAATGTCGGGAAGAGATATGAATGCACTTGCACAAGGTCTTTATGAAGGTACAGAATTTAATTTCCTTGATACAAGAATTAAACAGGTTGCTTATCTTGGTGAGAAATTGAAGGAATATGGTGTTCCTATACAAGAGCCAATTGGCGGTCATGCAATTTTTGTTGATGCAAAACGCTTCTTGCCAAATCTTCCAAAAGAAGAATTCCTTGCTCAAACTCTTGCAGTTGAACTTTATATCGAAAGTGGTGTAAGAGGAGTTGAAATTGGTGCTTTGTTAGCCGACAGAGATCCTATTACCAGAGAAAATCGTTTTCCGGAGCTTGAATTATTACGATTAGCAATTCCAAGACGTGTTTACACAAATAACCATATGGATTATGTTGCTGCTGCTTTAGGAAATGTTTTTAATCGAAGAAATGAAATTAGATCAGGTCTGAAAATTACAAAAGAAGCCCCTATTATGCGTCATTTCACAGTTGAGCTTGAAAAAAGCGAAGAACACGTTATGGCATAATAATTATATTGAAATACCAATAAAACCAATAATAATAGATTATTTCAACCCGAATTCATTTATGAGTTCGGGTTTTTTGTGGTTTCAAGTTTCAGGTTGCGAGTTCAAGTTTAAGGTTTAAGGTTTAAGCGAGTTTCGGATTTCGTCATTGCGAGTGAAGCGAAGCAATCTATTAATAATCTTCACTACACTTAATTCAACGGTTTGCTTCAGTCGTTTCTCCCTCGCAATGACGCTATGAATAGTGACTTGTCCTGATTTTTGTTTACAAATTTAATTTATATATTTTTTAGATTTCTTTTTAATTATCATTTTATTTCTTTGTCATTTCAATACAGTTTCCTTTTTTGATGTGTTGGGTTGTGAAGTATTTTTAATATACTTAATTTT
>JAIPBB010000025.1 GCA_021739805.1 Saprospiraceae bacterium
ATTCATATATCTTATTATAAACAGGAGCAACAATTTCTTTTCCTTTATTATCAATAAAACCAAATTTCCCATCTTTTTCTATCAAAGCCCAATTGTCTTTATATGCGTAAAACTCATAAATTTTGTCATATATTGGTGGAATAATCTCCTTTCCCTTATTATTAATAAAACCAAATTTTTTATCTTTTTCTATCAAAGCCCAATCGTCTTTATATGCATAAAACTCATAAATTTTGTCATATATTGGTGGAACAATCTCATCTCCTTTATTATTAATAAAACCAAATTTTCCATCCTTTTCAACTAATGCCCAATCAGATTGGTAAGAGCCAAATTCATAAATTTTATCATAGGAATTTTTATCCTGAGCAACAATACTTGATGATATTAAAAACATCAATGCAAGTTTTAACAAAATCTTTTTCATTTTAATTTGAATTAATTTTTAATACTACAGGTCAATTTCTTCAATGGATTTCTCCTTACTAATTGCTCGAAGCTACCGTCATTGCGAGCGAAGCGAAGCAATCTGTTAATTATTATTGTCACTCATTATTCAATGGATTGCTTCGGTCGTTCCTTACTCGCAATGGCACCTTGAACGAATTTTTGCCTTTTTAATTTTACCCTTTCACTTCTGACTTCCGACTTCAATGGATTGCTCCTTGCTAATTGATCGAAGCTATCGTCATTGCGAGCGAAGCGAAGCAATCTGTTAATTATTGTTGTCACTCATTATTCAATGGATTGCTTTGGTCGTTCCTTACTCGCAATGGCACCTTGAACGAATTTTTGCCTTTTTAATTTTACCCTATCACTTGCGACTTCCCACTTCTGTCTTCTGACTTCTTACTTTTTACATTCGAGGCGAAACAAGTCCGTATGGATGCCTTTTATCATTCACTAAATTTCTCCGCTTCCTCAATAAACCTTTTCCCAATATTCCATGATAAAACATTGGTCGTATCCATTCTTTCGGGATGCCATTGAACTCCAATTAAAAATGATTTTCCTTCAGGATTTTTCCATTCGACTGCTTCAATAAGTCCGTCTGTAGAATTAGCACTTACTTTCAATTCACTAGCCAGAACGTCAACTGCCTGATGATGGTTGGTGTTAACAATGCCTGAATTTACTTTGCAAATTTCTTCTAATAGTGAGCCTTTTGTCAAATTTACATTATGAAAACAGTTTTGCCAGTCATCACATTGGTGAGAAACTGTAGTGTCGAAATCAGTTGGTATGTCAATAATCAAACTTCCACCAAGAGCAACATTCAATATTTGGTGACCACGACAAACCCCAAGAATGGGCATTTTTCTTCTAAGAGCTTCCTTTATTAATTTAATTTCCAGAGTATCACGCCTGAAATCAATTGCTCCACATCTTGTAGTATCAGCAATTTTACCATAGCGTCCGGGAAAAACATCTGCACCACCGCTTACAATCAATCCTGAACATTCTTCAAAAAGCATAATTGCAGAATCTAGTGATGTAAAATACATATCAATACATTCAGCTTCGGGAGCAAGCAAATTCACCCATTTAACATAATTCAAATATCCCTCCGAACCTTTGGCTTTTGAGATAGCAATTTTTAAAGTTTTTATTTCTTTGGTTTCTTCCTGCTTTGCTGTGTTTGAGCATGAATTTAATATTATGATAAGAGAAATAAACAGAAATGTTTTTATGATTTTCATATTATTATGGATTAATTCAAGAAGTAAATTTACTAATAATTAAAAAATTGGAGTAATAATTTCTCTGATTCTTTTCTCTTTATAAGGAATTAAGTGAAAACTCAATCTTGCCATGAAATAGTTAAGCTCCACATTGTTTTTTAAGGATATTCCGGGTTCAATATTAAAGCTTAAGCATTTTGAAAGCTTCATACCAAAATGTGGATTTAGATTTACATCATTGAAATTAAATTCAATACCTGCAATATATTTTTCTTTTATGGCTAAATAGTTGACTAAAAATAAGCGGTTTTTAATTTGTCGTTGAGCATCGTTTTCAAATTTAATTGAAGGATGAAGTTTTAAATTTCTATTAAGTTCAAATGAAGTTCCTGTTGCAATATTATATGCTAGACCACTATTAGCAGTATTAACTGCATGAGAGATTCCTGAAATCAGATAGTGATTTTTATACATATACATTAAGCCGGTGTTCAAATCAAAATATTTTTCATCTGCATTTTCTTTTAAATCGCCCCAAAGTTCATTGTAAAAACTGCTTTTTGATGAACCATAAAATGAGTTTGACACATAATTGAAACCAGAACCAATAATTAATTTTTGATACTCATCCATTCTTAAACAATAAGATAATGAAATATTTGCCGTTGCCAGAGTGTAATTTTTATCTTGATTGAAATATGATAAATAAGTTCCAATTCCTAACTTATTTGAAATTTTGGTGTCGAAAGCCAGCAGAAATTGATTAGGGTCATTATTGAATTTAGGATTTAGGTTTTCATAATTTAAACTAAAAACTTTTTGATTAACAACACCTGTAACTGCCGGGTTTTCCCAGAATTTATTTGCAGTTCGCAAAACAAATTCATTGAAATCAAATTCTCTTCTAATAGGTGGTTCTTCTTCCGGATTATTTGATTCAATTTCAGGGATTATTTTATTATCTGGCTTTTGAGTTTTAGTAGTTTTTGATGAATCAACACTAAGCGAAAGTTCTGAATTATTTTCATTTTCATCTTTATTTTCTGTTACACTTTCATTTGTTATTGAATCATTCATGACTGGTTTTGGTGGAAAGAATGCTATTTTTCCCGTAATCTTTTTTGATTCAGCAGTTGGTTTTTTTGAATTTGTTGTAGGTTTTTTTGAATCAGCGGTTGGTTTATTTGAATTTGGTTTAGCTATTTTAGTATTTTTAATTTCAGGTTTAGATGTTTCTTTATCATGAATTTCAATTTCTTCATTTGTGGATTCAGAGTTTAGTAAGTTGCCTTTTGCGATAGCGTTCTTAACAACTTCAGCTTGAACAAATGATTCGTTTTGAACTGAATTGTTTTGTGCTAGATTGTCAGAGTTTAAATCGTTTTTGTTTGATAAAACTAATGCAACAATTACTGTTGTAACTAAAAACAGTATGTTTAGAGAAATATATTTCACAAAGCTAGCTTTCAAGAAAGGGCTTTTGATTATTTTCTTATTTTTATTGAGAACGCTCTCCATTTCATCCCAATATTCCGGCTTAAAGTCGTAATTCTGACTAGTGGCTTTATCCCGTATAATTTGGTCTATATGTTGTTTACTGTCCATTTTCTAAATAATAATTTTGTCAATGATTAACTGCTTTTCTTACTTCAGCATTAGCAAGTTTTTCAATTAGTATTTTTCGTGCATTTTGTAGATGCCAGAAGGAAGTTCCTTCTTTAATTTCTAAAATTGCAGCTATTTCTTTATGTTTATAACCTTCGATAGCGTACATATTAAAAACAGCACGACTCATCGGTGGTAGTTCCTGTATTAAGTCAATAATTTTTTGGGTTTCTATATTTGAAATTGCTTCATTTTCAACGTAGTTATGTTGGTCGTAATTGTTTAAAGTTTCAATAGGTTGAAAAATTTGCTTATTGCTTCTAATTTTGTCTAAGGCGGTATTAATCACTATTCTTTTCATCCATCCTTCAAAGGAGCCTTGACCCATAAAATCATCAATTTTAGTAAAGATTTTTAAAAATGCTATATTTAGAACTTCCTTTGCTTCTTCCCAGTTTTTAGTATATCGCATTGAAATATTCATCATTAAACCAAAATAATTCTCATATAATGCTTTTTGAGCTTTGCGGTCGTTTTTCTTGCAAGCTTTCAGCAGTTTTTTGAGTTTATTTTCCTTTACTGATATCATTTCTCTGGCTTAGGTTTTATTGCCTTTTATAAATAGACGTAGTTAGTTTATTAAATATTGGGTATGGTTTAAAATATTTCGTGTTTCAAGTTTTAGGTTTTAGGTTTCACACTTCGACTCCGCTCAGTGCAAGTGTTTCAGGTTTCAAGTCTAAATACTAAAATACTAAATGCTAAAATACTAAATACTAAATGCTAAAATACTATTAAACTATAAATTTAAACAGTTTCAGACATAAAATAAATTATTTAAGAAATTTTATTGGATTAGTTGGAAATACTGATTTTTAAGATTGTTTTCCATGAACCAATAATATAGGCAGAATTATTATCTATAACCGCAAATTCATAGAGATTAGTATTTAATGGATTCTTCAAGAAGAACCATTCGCCATTAGACTTCTTATAGCAAGTTGCTCCAAGATATCCACAGGCAAAAAAAGTATTGCCAAGTTTTGTCAAACCCCATAAAGCACCATGATTGACTGATGTGAAAAAGCTATTAAGGTCAGGTTGAATTATTTTACCTTTATTATTGAATTTATGGTTTCTCGAACCTACAAGCATCATTTGCTGATTTGCTGTAAATGCAAAATCATGAAATAGTCCTTTAAGATTTTTGAAAACTGAAGTCCATTCAGTGCCATTTTCATCTGAACAAATTATTGCTGATCTAAAAGGAGAATAGCAAACAGCATAAACTTTTTTAAGTGATTTGTTATAATCAACACTCCAAACCATCGCCTTTTTATTCTGGTAAACTTCTGTCCAGGTTTGACCTTTATCAGATGTTTTTAAAATAAATCCGCTTGGGATTGCCTTTTTTGCAGTTCCAATTCTTCGATGTCCACCACAAATAAATGCTGTAGAATCATTTACAACACTCATGGAATAAAAACAACGATGTTCGTAATTATGAATTTGTTTAAAGCACCATGATTTATTTTTTTTATCATACAAATATATAGAACCTTTATCTCCGCAAATAATAGTTAAATCTTTCCCAAGATTCTCAACTTTATAAAGATTAATTCCTTTGTTTGGGTATTTTACACTTTCAATCTTTCCTTCATTATTAATGTTGTTAATCACGCCATTTTTACCAACTATCCAAAAGTTGTTGTCGTCAATTCTATTAATATCATAATAGGAACTGTCATTTTCTGTAGGATTTTGTATAATTGAAAGTTCAATTCTTTGCGGATAAACATTTGTTAACGAGCAAAGTATTAAAAAAATCAGTAATATATTTTGTCTTCTTGACATATAATGCAAATATATGCAAAATGTTAAATAATCAAATATTTAGGTGAAAATCTTTTGTTAGAGTATAATATTTTTCAGAATATCCATTATTTTCATTACGAATTATTAAATCTTCAATTATAATTGGCTTTTTAATAAACTCAAATTGCATTAAAACTCTTTTGTAACTGCTCTTATTATTGTTTTTAACCTGCATTAATTTTGTGCAATATAAATTTTCAATTAATGCCTTTCCTCTAAAAAAAACTCTTTCGTTATAAGGTAAAACCACACAAAGTTTTCCAGTTTCCGCTAAGATATTTTTCGAGCCGATAATAATATCTTCATAACTCAAATTGTCAGTATGACGGGCAATAGAACGTTTTTGGTCTGGAGATTTCAATGAGTTAATAAAATATGGTGGATTTGTTATAATCAGGTCATATTTAACTTTGGTTGCTTTCCAAAATTTCTGAAAAGCAATATTTTCAAAACTCACTCTTTCTGACCAGGGAGAATTCATAGCATTTTCAATTGCTTCCCGGGTTGAATCATTGTAAATCTCAATTCCATGAATCTTAGCATTTGACCTTTGAGCAAGCATTAATGAAATAATTCCACATCCACTGCCAATGTCCAAAATAGTTTTAGCACTCGAACAATCCGCCCAGGCACCAAGCAAAACCGCATCAGTTCCGATTTTCATTGCAGACTTTTCATCTGAAAGTGAGAATTGTTTGAATTTGAAATTTGCCATTCTTTTTTGACGCTGATTTACCCGACTCGTTTCTCGTCTCTGGTTACTCGTTACTGGTTTCTTGTTACTGGTTTTTCGTTACTGGTTTCTCGTTAGTGGTTTCTCGTTACTGGTTTCTCGTTTGTCCTTATTCTTCACATCACTCGATATTCAGTGTTCAATATTCAATATTCGATATTTATTACTTCTTCCTTTTGCCTTTCCGTCATTCCTCGATACGCCACGCAATTAAGTTGTACTAAAATTCTAATTTCATCAAAGCGTGGCACTCGGTCTGACAATCACTTCGGACTTCTGTCTTCCGACTTCCGACTTTTCACTTTTGCCTTTTTACTTTTTCCCTTCGCCTCAGCCTTAACCTTAGCCTAAATAAATCTCAATCAAGCCTTCAGGTGCTTCAATTTCAATTTGCCTTTTCACTCTGTCAACTTTTTTAATAATATCATCAGAAACAGGAATAAGAATTTCTTTGTAATCCTTTTTTATAGAGAAAACATCCTGATGCGGATAATCATAAATTTTGTCGATTATTCCAATATTCCCAAAACTTTCATCAATAACTGAAAATCCGATTACTTCATGGAAATAGAATTTATTTCCTGTCAATTTCGGAAGAAATTCAAGTGGAAGAAACAGTTCAGAATTGACCATATTTATTGCACTTTCTTCATCGTTAATGTCCTGAATTTTAACTATTGCTGTATTGTTTTTTCTAAAAGTAATTTTTTCAAGAAAAAAGGGAATTATTTTTCCTTTTAATTCAATAAAAACGGAATCCAGTTTCGAATAACTTCCAATATCGTCAACATCAAAATAAAAAATTACTTCGCCTTTGTAGCCAAAAATTTTAGTGATTTTACCCAGGTAAAAAAGTTTGTCTTTATTCATAATACTACAAAAATAAAAAAACCTGCAAATTGATTGCAGGTTTTAAACATTATCTTTAAGAATAATAAATAATTATTCCGTTGGTTTTTCTTCTTCAGTTTCTTCAACAGCTGGAGTTTCTTCAGCAACCGGAGCATCTTCAGCAACTGGAGCTTCTTCAACAGTTGGAGCTTCTTCAACAACAGGAGTTTCTTCAACAGCTGGAGTTTCTTCAACAACCAGTGCTTCTTCAACAACTGGAGCTTCTTCAACAACCGGTGCTTCTTCAACAACTGGAGTTTCTTCAACAACTGGAGTTTCTTCAACAACAGGAGTTTCTTCAACAACCGGAGCTTCTTCAGCAACAGGAGCTTCATCAGTAACAACTTCTTCCTGAGCTTCTTCTTCAACTACTTTTGCGCCTTCAACTTCAGCTAATCTTCTCTTAGCAATTTCAGCAGATCTGGCTTCATTAACTTTTTCTTCAGCTGCAAAACGCTCTTTAATACTTTGCTTTTTAGCAAGAGATGTAGCACTAACTGCTTTCGCAATTTTGTCTTCTTTTTCATTCAACCATGCATCGAATTTTGCATTTGCCTGTTCTTCAGTTAAAGCACCTTTTTTAACTCCTTTTAAAAGGTGATTTTTGTAAATAACACCTTTGTAAGAAAGAATTGCTTTTGCTGTGTCGGTTGGTTGAGCTCCTTTTTGTAACCAATCAAGAGCTTTTTCAAAATCTAAATCTATGTTTGCTGGCTTGGTCAGTGGATTATATGTCCCTATCTTCTCAATAAATCTTCCGTCTCTAGGTGCCCGACCATCCGCAATCACAATGTGGTAAAAGGCCTGACCTTTTTTTCCACGTCTTTGTAATCTAATCTTTACTGCCATGTTTAATTGTTTAAATTATTGATTTTTAAATTGGAGTGCAAAAGTAGATAAAATAATGGAAGATAAAAATTTTTTTGGAAAATGTTTTTGTTGGTGGTTATAGAGTGCGAAAATAGTGAATAATGAAATATGGTTTTTAATAAATAAATTTCCCCAATCCTCTGTCAATTCAACACTTAAAATTCCTTTCCAAATCTTTTCCAAATAATTTACTCCGCATTCTCAAACCCTTGCTTTTCCCCGTCCCTAAAGGGTGGCAAGGTTTTGAGAAAGCTTATCTCGGATTTCAGCTAAAATATTCTGAATATTCTCTTTTACTTCTTTATTTGAAAATCGTAAAATTTTCAATCCCAAACTAATTAGTTCTTTTTCTCTTTCTTTATCGTTTTCTGCAATCTCCGGCTCATTATGTATTTCGCCATCTAATTCAATAATTAATTTTGCTTTATGACAGTAAAAGTCAACTATAAATCTACCAACCAGATGTTGTCTTCTAAATTTATACCCGTCCAATTTATTTGACTTTATCTCATTCCATAACAATAACTCTGCTTCTGTCATGTGTTTACGAAGCAAATTAGCCCTTCGGAAAGTCTCACCGAAAGCACCAAAATGCATATTGTTTGAGTTGTCAGCCATTTCTATTTATTGCTTGTTCTGGTTAAAATTTTCTTCCCACCCTTTAGGGCAGGGGAAAGGAAGAAAATTTATTCAATCAATTTTAACAAACTTCCCCGAATAAGATTTAGAATTTGATATGATTTGATAATAATAAATCCCGGGACTAAAATCCTTAATATTTATTGTTTTGGTGTTGATGTTTTTTGCTGTTTTCACTTGTTTTATTAATAATCCAACTGAATTATAAATAACAATATTAATTGTTTCTCCTTTTGTAAATCCCTTAAATTCAATATTAATTTCATCTGAAGCCGGATTTGGATACACTCCTACTTTTGCATTCTTACTTTCTACTTTTACCTTTTCTATCCCAACCGTATGACATCCCGGTGTATCACAACCAAAACTATCAAGTTTCATCACCCAAATATGTTGTGGCACATTAGTAGAATCAACTTGCCCACAAGTTATAAATCCTCCATCTTGTGTTTGTTTAATATCGTAAAATTTGTTTACATTGGCATGTCCATTAAATCTATAATACTCTCGCATCCATAAACTATCGCCATTGGGATTTATTTTTAATACCCAGCCCCAAGTATCTCCCTGAAAAACTGAAAATGTATCAGGTAAATAAAAACCAGTTGCAACAATATCATCATTATCTAAAACAATTAGTTGACCTATGCCATTAAAGCTTCTTGTAGGTCCATATAATTTATCCCATATTATTACACCTGTTGGTGAAATTTTTAATAATCTTATTTTACTATATGGATATTCAGGAGACGATTGCTTTAAAGCTGTTGTAGTGCCAACAATAAAGTTCCCATCATTTAAGTTTTTAACAACACAATAATAATCCTTATAGATACCGCCAATACTTTTTCTCCATTTCTCATTACCTAAACTGTCTGTTTTAATTATCAACCCATTATAGGACTGTGTGTTTCCTGCAATATATCCTCCTGCACCAATCAAAAATCCTTTATCAGGTGTTTGGATTACATTCCAACCACAATCTAAACCCATATAATTATAGGTTTTTTGCCATTTTTTATTTCCCAGACTATCTGTTTTTATTAATAATATATCAGTGTTATATTGTCCTGAACCATTAATTTCACCTATCAAAATATATCCTTTATCACATGTCTCTTTTGCTTGTAAAATACTTAGAAATGAATATACAGTATCATTATTTTGCCAATACTCTTTTTCCCATTCTTTATTTAATAAACTATCAAGTTTAATTAAAAAGCCAATATCTCTTAAAGAAGTACGTATTGCTCCTCCCCACACAAAACCTTTGTCTAATGTTTTTATTAAAGAACCTGCACCACCGGGATAATATTTAATACTATCTCTTCCAGGATTAATTTTCGAAATAAGATTCCCACTTTTATCAAGTTTTAATAGTACTAATGTTTGATAATTTGTCAAGGAATCAATTCCTACTCCACCAGCCAAATAAAATGAGTCTAATTCAATTACATGCCTACCAATGGCATCGGTATTAAATGGATTATAAATCTTAGAAAAATAAGTTTGCTGAGATGAAACTAATAGTGGCAAAACTAAGAATGAAAAAAAAATGTATATTTTTATTGTTTTCATAGAAAAAAGCAAAGCCATTTGGGTTTTGCTAAATTAAAAAAATTTAGCTTCTACAAATAAAATAATTTTCCCAATCCTCTGTCAATTCACCACTTAAAAACCCATTCCAAATCTTTTCCAAATTTATCAACAATCAAAATTCATTATAGCATTTTACTTATTTTTACGACTCAGAATTTCTTTTAACTTATCACATAAAAACCGAAAATTTAATGGCGGAGTTCACACATTTACACGTACATACACAATATTCAATTTTAGATGGAGCAGCCAGCGTTGAGGGTCTTTTAGAGAAAGCTAAGAAAGATGGGATGGAAGCAATGGCAATCACCGATCATGGAAATATGTATGGTGTAATGAGTTTCTACAGCCAGGCCCAGAAAATGGGAATAAAGCCAATAATCGGTATTGAGACTTATGTTGCCGCAAACGGAATGCATGAAAAATCTAAGAAAGAAGACCGCAGCGGATATCATTTAATTCTTCTTGCCAAAAACAAAATCGGTTATCATAATCTGGTGAAATTGTCATCAATTGCTTTTAAAGACGGCTTTTACTATACTCCACGAGTTGACAAAGATTTGTTAAGAAAATACAGCGAAGGATTAATTGCAATGTCAGCTTGTCTTGGTGGCGAAATACCAAAGGCAATTATGAATCACAGCATCGAAAAAATTGATGAAGTAATCGATGAATATGTTGACATTTTTGGCGAAGATTTTTACCTGGAAGTTCAAAACCATGGATTGCCTGAGCAAAAAGCTGTTCAGGATGCAATGGTAATTTTGGCACAAAAACATAATTTAAAAATTGTAGCAACAAACGATGTCCATTTTGTCGAACCCGATGATGCCGAATCGCATAATATTTTAATTTGTTTGAACACAGGCAAAGATGCTGATGATGAGGAAGGCATGCACTATTCGGGAAATGAGTATTTAAAGTCGCCCGAAGAAATGGCTGAGCTTTTTGCTGAAATCCCTGATGCGATAAAAAACACCCAGGAAATAGTTGAAAAAATAGAGAATTACGATATAACAAGAAAAGTATTATTACCTGAATTCCCCCTTCCTGAAGGTTTTGACAATGAAGATGTGTATTTGGAACATTTGACTTATGAAGGAGCTAAAAATCGTTTCAAGGAAATTACAGATGAAATTAAGGAAAGACTCGATTATGAGTTAGGTGTTGTTAAAGATATGGGCTTTGCCGGTTACTTTTTAATTGTGCAGGATTTCATTAATGAAGCTCGAAAAATGGATGTGATTGTTGGTCCGGGTAGAGGTTCTGCTGCCGGTTCTGCTATTGCTTATTGTGTTGGAATCACTAATATCGACCCGATTGCTTATAACTTACTCTTCGAAAGATTTTTGAAGCCCGACCGTATTTCAATGCCCGATGTTGATATTGATTTTGATGATATAGGAAGAGAAAAGGTTCTTGATTATGTAATTAAAAAATATGGCGAAGAAAAAGTTGCACAGATAGTTACATTTGGCACCATGGCTCCAAGGTCGTCAATACGCGATGTTGCACGTGTGCTTAAACTTCCATTGCCGGATGCCGACAGACTGGCTAAACTTATACCAAAAGGGCCAAATATTTCTTTATCGAAATCATATAAAGACGTAAAAGAACTCGCCGATGAAATTAAGGATGGAGATATTCTTACAAAGAAAACTCTTAGGATTGCCGAAAAACTTGAAGGTTCAATTCGTCAGTCGGGCATTCATGCCTGTGGAGTAATAATTGGTCGCAACGACTTAATAAATCACGTACCGCTTGCCAGGGCAAAGGATTCCAAATTAATGGTTACCCAATTTGATGGAAAATATGTTGAATCTGCAGGCATGCTAAAAATGGATTTTTTGGGATTGAAAACTCTTTCAATTATCAGAAATGCTATTGAAAATATTTATCGTCGGCATGAAATAAAAATCAACATTGATGAAATTCCTTTGGATGATGAAAAAACATTTGAATTATTCCAGATGGGAAGAACTGTTGGTATATTTCAGTTTGAGTCAGAAGGAATGCGAAAAAGTCTCAGGGATTTAAGACCAACCAATCTTGAAGACCTGATTGCAATGAATGCTCTTTATCGCCCGGGACCAATGGATTTTATTCCCAGCTTTATTAATCGAAAGCAAGGTAAAGAAAAAATAGAATACCCGCACCCTTTTTTGGAAAAACTTCTTAAACCGACTTATGGTATTATGGTTTACCAGGAGCAAATTATGCAAACTGCCCAGATTATGGGTGGTTTTAGCCTTGGAAAAGCTGATATTCTTCGCCGGGCAATGGGTAAAAAGAAGATGGATGTTATGCAGGAGCAGCGCGAAATATTCATAAATGGTGCTAAGGAAAAAGGAATTGATGAGAAAAATGCTTCTGAAGTATTTGAAATCATGACGGAATTTGCTAAATATGGTTTTAACCGGTCGCATGCGGCTGCATATTCCTTGATTGCTTATCAAACAGCATATTTGAAAGCTCATTACACGGCTGAATATATGGCGGCGGTTTTAACTAATAATCTTAGCGATATAAGCGATATCACCTTTTTTATTGAAGCCACAAAACGAAGCAATATTGCTGTTCTTGGTCCGAATATTAATGAAAGTGATCTTAATTTTATCGTAAATAAAAAGGGAGAAATAAGATTTGGATTAGGTGCAATTAAAGGCGTTGGTGAAGCTGCCGTTAGCGATATTGTAAATGAAAGACATGCAAATGGAAATTTTAAAAATATTTTTGATTTTGCCAAAAGGGTAAATCTTCGGTCAGTAAATAAACGGAGCTTTGAAGCTTTAGCTTATGCCGGTGCTTTTGATGATTTCCCCGACTCACACCGTGCACAGTATTTTTTCAAGGAAGACGAAAATGATACTGTTTTTATTGAGAAAATCATAAAACATGCTGCACTTTGCCAGGAAAAAGAAAATTCAACACAACAATCATTGTTTGGTGATGATTCGGAAGTGGAAATTGCTGACCCAACTTTGCCTGATTGTGAACCCTGGTCGAAGCTTGAGCAGTTAAAAAGTGAAAAAGATGTTATTGGTTTTTATGTTTCAGGTCATCCGCTTGATGATTTTAAACTGGAAATCGACACATTTTGCAATTCAACTATTAATATGATTAGTGGTGATTTAATGAAACTTAAAAACAAAGAATTCAAATTTGCCGGACTTGTTACTTCAGTTGAACATAAATTAACCAAAAACGGAAAAGCCTTTGGCTCTTTCTTTTTAGAAGATTATTCTGATTCAATTAAACTTACACTTTTTGGTGAAGATTATCTTGAAAACAAAAAATTCTTTCAGGAGCCGGGCAGATTTCTTTTTATTAGAGCAAAAGTTCAAAGCAGGTATTACGACGAAAACCAATATGAAGTGAAAGTTAATAAGATTACACTTTTGTCGGATATGCTTGAAAAAGGTGCTAAAAATCTCACTATCCATCTGAGCCTTGATTCAATTTCAAAAGAATTTAACGACCGCTTGTCATTGGTTTTTAAGAAACATAAAGGTAAATGTCATTTGAAAGTAAAGATAAAAGATGATGAAGGAGATTTAATTGATGTGCCTTCAAATACAATAAAAGTGGATTGTGGGCAGGTTTATAAGATACTGGAAGATGAATTTGGGGTGAAATGTTTGATAAGCTAAGTTGCGAGTTTCGGGTTTCGAGTTGCTCGTTTCTCGTTTCTGGTTACTCGTAGTTTTTAACAATTACTAATGATTACTGATTAGCTATTACCGATTACTATTCCGGTTTTGGATTTGAGATTTTATAATTTGAGATTTATTTGATTTTTAGAATTTGATTTTTGGAATTTAGTTACTATATCATGATGTCATAAAAAAAATAACGGTAATATTTTTGAGTGGAAACGATAAATTTTATATTTGCAATCTATTAAATAATTTAAAAATAAATATTATGGCAGTAGAAATAACAGATGCAAACTTTGAAGAGTTAGTAATAAAATCAGATAAACCTGTAGTTCTTGACTTTTGGGCAGTTTGGTGCGGACCATGCAGAATGATTGGTAAAATCATCGAAGAAATGACTCCTGAGTATGAAGGAAAAGCAGTAATCGGAAAAGTTGATGTTGACAGTAACCCCGGAATATCAGCTAAATTTGGAATTCGAAATATCCCTACCGTTTTGTTTTTCAAAAATGGTGAAATGATGGATAAACAAGTTGGAGTTGTTCCAAAGAAAAATCTTGTTGACAAATTGGAAGCATTAATGTAAAATTTTGCTTTCGTTAAAATATTTTAAGCCGTTAGGAGATTTTTTTTACCAGCGGCTTTTTTCAGTTTAATGCATAAATGATATAATGCGATAATGATGTAATGCGATAATGCGATAATGCGATAATGATGTAATGCGATAATGCGATAATGCGATAATGATGTAATGCGATAATGCGATAATGATGTAATGCGATAATGATGTAATGCGATAATGATGTAATGCGATAATGATGTAATGATGTAATAACAGTATAGCAAATTAACAATTCAGCAATTTAACAATATAGCAATTTAACAATTTATTTCTAAGAGTTTCAATAAAACCGAAAAACTAACGTATTACTATACTAACAACAACAAAGATCAAACAATGCAATTTTCAATAGACCAGAACAGACTTCATCAGATTGGCTCACTTGAGTTCATTGCCAAACAGGTGGTTGAAGGTTTTATAACCGGTCTGCACAAAAGCCCCTTTCATGGTTTTTCTGTTGAATTTGCAGAGCATCGTTTGTATAATGCAGGAGAATCAATTCGTCATATCGACTGGAAATTATATGGGAAAACTGACAAACTTTTCGTGAAAAGATATGAAGATGAAACTAATCTTCGTTGTCAGATTGTGATTGATAATTCATCATCAATGTATTTTCCGATTTCAAAAGAACCTTCGATTGATAATCCAAATAAAATTACTTTTTCAATTTATTGTGCTGCTTCTATAATGAATTTGCTGAAACGTCAACGTGATGCAGTTGGTTTAAGTCTTTTCTCAGACAAAGTTGAATTACACACAAAAGCAAAATCCAGTTCGGTTCACCATAAATTTCTTTATAGTGAAATGGAGAAACTTATGGCTCCAATTTCTTCTGATGTTAAAAGAAAAACTTTTGCAACTGATGCTTTGCACGAAATTGCTGAAAATATTCATAAACGTTCGTTGGTTGTCATTTTTAGTGATATGTTTGAAAATAAAAATGGTTCAGATGAGCTGTTTTCAGCCATGCAGCATCTGCGACACAACAAACATGAAGTTGTATTATTTCATGTGATGGACAAAAAGCATGAAGTAGATTTCACATATGATAATCGCCCATACAAATTTATTGATATGGAAAGTGGAGAGGAGCTGAAGATTAATCCAAATGAAGTGAAAGATGGATATGTGAAATCAATGGCACAGTTTAAAAAGGAATTGGAACTGAAATGCGGACAATACCGGATTGATTTTATTGAAGCAGATATTAACAAAGGCTTTGAACAGGTTTTGCATCCATACTTAATCAAGAGGCAGAAGATGAAGTAAAATTGTTTATTTGACGCTGATTTTCGCTGGTTTATTATGATTTAAGAACAAGGATTAACGATTTATGATGTACAAAAAATCTGAAATCTAAAATCGTTAATCCTTGTTCGATATTTAAAGCAATGTTAATGATGGAATGATTTGGTTCTTACTAATCCCCATGCACCGAAAAGTATTCTTCCAAGGTTTTTAAAGTATGTTCATTCGTCTCAATATCATGAACAATTTTGCCTTTATCTAAAACGCAAATTCTATCGCAAACTTCAGTAATATGGTTCAAATCGTGACTGGAAATAAGCATAGTGATTTTCTTTTCTTCCTTTATTTTTCTTAGAAGTTTAATAAGTTTAATGTTTGTTGAAGGGTCGAGATTTGCAAATGGCTCATCAAGAACTATAATTTCAGGATTTGCCAATAAAGAAGCAACAATTCCAACTTTCTTTTGATTTCCTTTTGAAAGTTCCCGTATGTATTTTTTCTTTCCTGTTATTTCATCATGGAAAATATCTTCGAATTTGCCAATAAATTCTGAAACATCACCTTTTGACATTCCGTGTAGATTTCCAATAAATTCAAAATATTCTTCAGGTGTGAGAAAGTCAATTAAAAAGCTTTCGTCAAGATAGGAGCCGGTATATTTTTTCCATTCTTCGCTTTCCCTGACATTGATATCTTTTGATTTTGCATAACCTGAATTTGGTCTTACAAGGTCGAGTATCATACGAAAGAGTGTAGTTTTTCCGGCACCATTATTCCCTACCAAACCAAAGCTTTCACCTTTACCAATTTTTAATTCCGGTATATTAACAACAGCAACGCTGCCATATATTTTCTTAAGATTTTTTATTTCTATCATTTGTTTATGTTTTGACGCTGATTTTCGCTGATAATTTATGATTTAATTTCTAATTTCTAATTACTAATTACTGAATACCGATTACCGAATACTGTTTACTTTCTTAGCCTTCTAATCCTGCCTAAATCCCTCCGCAATACTATATTTCATTTTCGAAAATCGTTTTGCTAATAATCTAAGCCAGGTTTTATAAAAAAGTAGTCCAATTATTCCAACTACACCAACAGCGATAAATCCTGCTTCTTGTGAGATAAATATTCCAAAAGGAGCATAAATTATCATTGGAGCAACCATTACTGGAAGCATAGCAACATATTGTGAGCCTGTTACACCATTGAAATTAAAAGCGTGACTTTGATTTAAATCGATGCGTTTGGGTTTAATGGTTGCAAAATAAATAATTACAAATGAGCTGACTCCAAGGTTATATAATAAGGCACAAAAATTTATTAATACTATATCAAAACCAAAATAAGCATATGGTATTGAAAGTACAAATGCAACTATCGATACAGACAGAAAAATCCATAATTTTGCTTTTAGGTAATTTGTTGTATTAATATTGGTTGACAGTAATCCATCAAAGAAGTTACTGTTCCAGCCGAATAAAAAATTCCCATAACTAATCGTAAAGAAACCTGTAATAAATATGCCGCAAAAAATCAACATTGCAGGCATCATTTCAGAAACCTTTTCCTGAGTGTAGAAAAATAATCCATAAAACAAGAAAAGGACAGACATATATAAAAGTGATTTTGTTCTTTTATGTCGTAGAATCAGTTTTAGTTCTAACATTAAAACCTGTCCTGTCTCACCATATTTTTCAAGAAAATCAAGTCGTTTTGTAGTAATTGCATCTTTCTTTTTCTTAATCGAAATTTCTTCAGGATAGCTGTGTCTAATGAAATAATTATAGTTGAAAAAGTAAACAATCAAAAACAATAAAAGTGGTAAAAATATATAAATACCATCTTGAATAAGATATTCGAAAAGATTACTGGAGATTGAAGAAAGGGAGATAATGGCATACTTGTCTAGAATCATAAATATTGTAATGATAGCTGCAACAATTGCAGGAATAATTGGCTTTGCTACCAATTGCTTTTTGAAATACAAAGTCAAATATGAATTTGTGAGCATAATCAGAACAAACCCACCAAGCCAAATCAATGCTGCATTAATTGACTCATAAGGAGCAATAACTTTAAAAGCAAAAGGAATCATAACAAACAATGGCAAAATATTAACATACCTGATTATTGACCTGATTAGGAAATAATGAATTATTTTTTGTTTTTTGACAGGAAGATGCAGATATGGCTGAATTGAAACTACCGGTACTCCCTGAAGCAAAAACCTTAATACAAGGTCAATTGCAAAATAGTAAAGCAGAATACCATTGAATATTATAATTGGATCATTGTCCGGAAAGGCTTCAGTTAAAATTTTATCAATAAGAAGACCAATCATTAAAAGGTATAAAGCTCCTAAAAACATAAAAAATCCAACTATAATGCTTATAGTAAGGTTTTTTGTAAAAACTGATGACCGGAAAGTTTCTTTTTTATAATGTTTTAAAAGCCTTGCTATCATTGTGTTAAATATTTGATTTTATCCTTGCAATTATAAGGAAAGAATTTTTATTTCTGAATACAAAATTTCACTTATTTACTATTTTTATGCCATGCTTTGCTTTGCTCTTAGTAATAGAGAGATAGATTTAGCTCTAATAATGGTAATGATTTTTTGCTGTAGAAATATGAACACTTATGTTCACAATCGGGCAGGTTGTTTGAAATAATGTTAACAGATTAGTTATCCAGTGATTTTTAAATATTAGCAATGAAATTCCAAATCTCAAAAATCAAATCCCAGATAAATAACAATAATTAATACTCAAATCTCAAACAAAAAAAAAGTTTTGAATTTCAATCAAGAAGAACTTCCTTAGGTCGGAGGGACTAGTTTGAAAATTCAATTTTGGAAATTGGAATTTATTTGTTATTTGTCTTTTGTCATTTGGTGCTTTAATAATTTGGTACTTTATTCAACAAAATCTTCATCTTTGCCTTTCATATTTTCTATAAGTAAAACAATTTGTCAATCCTATCTTTTTACTACTTTTGCCACATTATTTTTAATAAAAGAAAAACAATGCAAATACCCCCAAAATACGACCCATCGAAAACCGAAGATAAATGGTATTCTCACTGGATGGAAAAGAAATACTTCAAATCTGAACCTGACGAAAGAGAACCTTTCACAATTGTTATTCCACCACCAAATGTTACGGGAGTTTTGCATATGGGTCATATGCTGAATAATACAATTCAGGATGTACTGACACGTAGAGCAAGAATGATGGGATTTAATGCATTGTGGCTTCCCGGAACCGACCATGCTTCTATTGCTACCGAAGCAAAGGTTGTAAATAAATTGAAAGAAGAAGGTATTGATAAAGCCAATCTTAGCCGTGATGAGTTTATGGCTCATGCATGGGAATGGCGTGAAAAACATGGCGGAATTATCCTTGATCAGCTTAAAAAACTAGGAGCTTCCTGCGATTGGGAAAGAACTCGTTTCACAATGGATAAAGAACTTTATGATTCTGTGATAAACGTTTTTATTGACCTTTATAATAAAGGATTGGTCTATCGTGGAGTTCGTATGGTAAACTGGGACCCAAAAGCTTTAACAGCACTTTCTGACGAAGAAGTTATTCATAAAGAAGTACAATCCAAACTTTACTATTTTAAATATAAAATTGAAGGCGAAAATGATGAGTGGCTTACAATTGCTACAACTCGCCCCGAAACAATTCTTGGTGATACTGCTGTTTGTATAAACCCAAATGACGAAAGATTTACTCATCTAAAAGGGAAAAAAGTAATTATTCCTTTGGTTAATCGTATTGTTCCTATCATCGAAGACGAATATGTTGATATGGAATTTGGAACAGGCTGTCTAAAAATTACTCCTGCCCATGACGAAAATGATTATCATCTTGGAATAAAACATAAATTGCCTAGCATAGATATTTTCAATGATAATGGGACTTTAAATGAAAATGCAGAGCTTTTTATTGGTGAAGACAGATTTGTAGTTCGTAAGAAAATCACCAAACAATTGGAAGCTGAAGGTCATCTTGTGAAAATTGAAGACTATGTTAATAAAGTTGGTTATTCTGAAAGAACCGATGAAGTTATCGAACCAAAATTATCATTACAATGGTTCTTAAATATGAAGGAGTTAGCTAAACC
The DNA here is from genome assembly GCA_021739805.1 of Saprospiraceae bacterium. The sequence goes on from JAIPBB010000025.1 coordinate 19,561, forward strand.
TGCTCTTGATGTTGTTATGGATGATACTATTCAGATCTATCCTGCGAAGTTCAAAAATACTTACCGCCACTGGATGGAAAATGTCAGGGATTGGTGCATTTCACGTCAACTTTGGTGGGGGCAACGAATTCCGGTTTATTATTTGCCAAATGGTGAAATGGTGGTTGCAAAATCATTGGAAGAAGCATTTGAAAAAGCAAAAGCGGATTTTAATTTGCCAAATTTAAAAATCGAAGATTTAAAACAGGATGAAGATGTTGTTGACACATGGTTCTCTTCATGGCTTTGGCCAATTTCGGTTTTCGATGGAATAAACAATCCTGATAACGCTGACATAAAATATTATTATCCAACCGACACTTTGGTTACGGCTCCTGAGATTTTATTTTTCTGGGTTGCCAGAATGATAATGGCAGGTTTGGAATACAGAAAAGAAATACCTTTTAAACATGTTTATCTTACCGGAATAGTTAGGGATAAGCTGGGAAGAAAAATGTCGAAATCACTTGGTAATTCTCCTGACCCGATTGAATTAATAAATCAGTTTGGTGCTGATGGTGTTAGGGTTGGAATGCTTCTGACTTCGCCTGCAGGAAATGATTTGCCATTCGACCCGAATTTATGTGAACAAGGAAGGAATTTTAGTAATAAAGTCTGGAATGCACTTAGATTGGTTAAAGGTTGGGAAATTGATGAAAATATTGAACAACCCCAATCATCAGAAGTTTCAATAAAATGGTTCGAAGCAAAATTCAATGAAACTCTAAAAACCATTGATGACCATTATTCCAAGTATCGCATTTCGGATGCTTTAATGTCGATTTATCGTTTGGTTTGGGATGATTACTGTTCGTGGTATTTGGAAATGATAAAACCTGAATATCAAAAACCGATTGACAGAAAAACTTACGATGCAACTATTGAAATTTTCGAAAAACTAATGCAGGTTGTTCATCCTTTTATGCCTTTTATCACCGAAGAAATCTGGCATCTTTTAAGAGATAGAAATGAAGATATTATGGTTTCAAGAATTCCTGAAGCCAAAGATTTTGATGAAGCATTAATTAGTCATTTCGATACCGAAAGAGAAGTGATTATGGCAATTCGGAATATTAGAAGTGAAAAAAATATTCCGAATAAAGAGCAAATCGAACTTTTAATAAAGAAAAATCTAAACGAAGTTGCAGATAATACTTTTGATAGTGTTGTTTCAAAACTCGGGAATTTATCTAATCTTTCTTATGTTGAAGAAAAACCAGAAGGAGCAATTTCTTTTATGGTAAAATCAACAGAGTTTTACATTCCTTTAACCGAATCAATTGATATAGAAGCTGAAATTGAAAAACTTGAAAAAGAACTTCAATACACAAAAGGCTTTTTAACCGGAGTAATGAAAAAGTTAAGCAACGAACGTTTTGTAAATAATGCCCCTGAAAAAGTAATTGAGATTGAACGCAAAAAGCAAGCTGATGCTGAAGGGAAAATTAAGGTTATTGAGGAGCAGTTGTTGGCTTTGCGGAAATAAGAAACAATGGAGCATGCTCCATTGTTTCACATCATTTGCCATTCGGGTGTCATTTGTGCTTCGCACGTCATTCGCTTCGCGTTATTCAATAGTCATTTGCTTCGCGTCATTTGGTAGTCATTAAATAGTCATTAATAAAGACGGAACTAACTTCTCAAGAACGAGCAACAAGCAACGAGCAACCAGATATTTATTTCTTAAGCTTAGAATTTATCTCATCAATTATTTCAGGGAGATTTCTTGCAATTGTCATCTCCTTCCACTTTCTTCGAGCTTCAGCGACAGGAGCGCCAAAATATGTTTTTCCGCCTTCAAGACTTTTGTCAACTGCTGATGTAGCAAGAATAATAGCTCCTTTTCCAATTACTATATCTTTATTAATAGCTACTCTTGCCCACAAAATTACATCATCTTCAATTCGGGTGACTCCTGCAATTGCAGCAAAAGCTCCAATCAAACATCTTTTTCCAATGTAAGTATCATGACCTACCTGGCAATGGTTGTCCATTTTTGTGTGTTCATCAATTATAGTATCACCTGAAACACCTTTATCAATTGAGCAAAGAGCACCTATTTCAACATTGTTTTTGATAATTGCTCTACCGCAGGATTCAAATTTTTGAAATCCTTCACCTCTTTTCTGGAAATAGTAAGCATCGGCACCAATTACAGAACCTGAATGAATAATCACGTTATCACCAATAACTGAATGGTCGTAAATGCTGACATTTGCATGTATAAGACAATTTTTGCCAATTGAAACATTGTTCCCAACAAAAGCACCGGGTTGAATTATTGTACCATCTCCGATTTTAGCTGATTCGCTAATTTGATTATTGCAGCTTTCGAAAGGACGAAATTTCTTAACCAATTTCATATAATCAACCATAGGGTCATCAGAAAAAATCAATGCTTTCCCCTCGGGGCAGTCAACTTTTTTATTGATAATTATTGTGGTTGCATTTGAATTTAATGCTTTAGTATAATATTTTGGATGGTCAACAAAAGTTAAATCACCTTTTTCAACCATGTGAATTTCATTTATTCCCGAGATAATAAAATCAGGCAGGCCAATAAATTCAGCATTAAGAATTTCTGCTATTTCTTTAAGTTTGTATGTTTGATTAAATTTCATTTAGCAAGAATCTATTTTAACAATTTAGCAATTCAATATTAACCATAAAAGGCATAAAAGAACATATAAGTTTTTTTAGCAATTTAACCCTGTTGGAATAGTTCACTTCGTTTCACATTCCACAGGATAAACCATCAACCATCCACTAATAACTCTTCACCCTTTCCCCATATTCACCAGAACGAGTATCAACTTTAATTAAATCGCCTTCATTTATAAAAAGAGGAACTTGAACTGTTGCACCTGATTCAACTGTTGCAGCTTTGAAAGTATTTGTTGCAGTATTTCCTTTTTCGCCCGGTTCAGTATAAGTAACTTTCATAACAACAAAAGCAGGCAAATCACAATTTAGCGGTGTTTCGGTTTCTGCATGAAAAACTATTTCGACTTCATTTCCTTCTTTTAAAAGCTCAGGAGCACTGATAATTTCTTTTGGGATAAAAGTTTGTTCGAAAGTTTCGGTATTCATAAAGTGAAAGCCCTGGTCATCATTATAAAGATATTGATATTTTCTGCGTTCTACTCTTTGAATATTGATTTTTACACCTGCATTAAAAGTAACAGGTATAACTCTACCGGTTTTTAAGTTTTTAAGTTTTGTTCTCACAAATGCCGGACCTTTGCCGGGTTTCACATGTTGAAACTCAAAAATACTAAAAAGTTCATCATTATATTCTATTACAAGTCCGTTTTTGAAATCTGCAGTTGATGCCATAAAATTTTATTTAAATATTCATTTGTTATAGATGGCAAAATTAATCGAAAAAAGGAAATGTGCAATTAAAAGATTTGAATTGATTAATTCTGAAAATTAAACAGCAAAGTAATTTTTTAATTGCAAATACTTCTTTAATGAAGTTGTATATAATATTTTTTTTAACTTTACTGAAAAAATAGAAAACAGCAACCATAGAGTGATTTAGAAAAAACCACTATGGTGGATATAGGAAAAACAAACGCCATAGTATTGTAATTATATTGGTTGGCATGCATTAGAAAATGAACGAAGAGCAATTAAAAGAGAGAATTTGGAGAATTGCTGATGGAGTTCCATTTAAATTAGGGAACATGACAGTTAGAACTTCAGAAGCGGACAAACTACTTGTGACGGGTTGGACTAATACAATCCACTTTGAGAACATCACCAAAGACTCTGTAATGAGAGAGTTAAGAGAGTTAAAAGAGTCCTTTTCTGAACTGACTAAAACGTATGAGGACATGAACTCAATTATCACCGGGAACAATTTGATAGTAGAATTTCACATGGCCTATGATGACGCAGGAAAAGTTGGAATTGGCCTTTGTTCTGAAATATACGGGAAATTGAATTGGTATCTATAGAAAATAAAAAACTGCTACCAATAAATAAGCTTCAAACGGCACGCAGTGCGATTCATTAAAATAATTGATGATAGGGAAAGTATGCATAGTTCATGGAAAGAGTGGCACAAAGATTTTCTTAAAACTAGAAAGAATTTGATTTCGGAAGGATTTATTGTTTTTGATGTTGAAATAGACCTGGACGAATTGATAAACTATTGCAAAACAAGAGGAATTAAAAACGATGGAAAAGCTCGTTCTATCTTTTTACAAGAAAAATAATAAATATGCCAACAACAAAAATTATATACCAAGCAAATCAGGAAATTCCTGGAAAACATTTGCAGTCAAAAGAATGGATTTTTTATACAGGTAAATTGATAATTTATGACAGAAAAATTAATCCCGTAATCCTAAAATTAAAAAGCGAAATGTATGGCTCATTTATCGGTGAACTTATGGAAGAGAAAAAGGAATTCAAAGGAAATTCTGTTTCTGAAGTATTTGGTAAAATGTCAAAATGGTATTATAAATACGGTATTATTTTTCAAAATTAGCAATGATTTATATATACAGACATATGAAAACCCTAGAGTTTAAGGGGGTTTAATTGCATGTGTTTGAAAAGTAATCAATTAGTTTGTTTTGATGTTTGAAATGTTTTAGGTAGATTTGAAAAAAGAAAATTATGACAAAAGAAACCGCAATAAAATTATTTGAATCAAAAAAGATAAGAGTTCATTGGGAAGGCGATGCTGAAAAATGGTATTTCTCCGTGATTGATATTATTGAGACTTTGACAAATAGTATTAATCCTCGTAGATATTGGAGTGATTTAAAAAGAAAACTTATAAAAGAAGGATTTAGCCAGTTGTACGAAATTATCGTACAACTGAAATTGGAATCTTCTGATGGAAAAAAATATATCACAGATTGTGCTGACACAGAGGGGCTTTTACGAATTATTCAATCAATTCCATCACCAAAAGCAGAACCATTTAAAGTCTGGTTAGCCAAAGTTGGCTATGAGAGAATTGAAGAAACTGAAGACCCAGAAAAAGCTTTTGACAGAGCAATGGAAACTTATCTGAAAAAAGGATACTCTAAAAACTGGATTAACCAGAGATTAAAAAGTATTGAAGTCAGAAAAGATTTGACAGATGAATGGGATAATAGAGGTGTGAGCAAAGGCTTGGAATATGCCATATTAACTGATGAAATCACTAAAGCCTGGGCAGGTATTTCAACCAAAGAATATAAGAGGTTCAAAGACTTAAAAAAAGAAAATCTTCGCGACAATATGACAAATTTGGAATTGGTTTTAAATATGTTAGCTGAAACATCAACAACAGAATTGTCGAAAAAACAAAAACCAAAAACTTTCTTTGAAAACAAGGAGGTAGCAAGAAAAGGTGGTTCAGTTGCAGGAAATGCAAGAAAGGATTTAGAAGGAAAATTAGGGGAAAGTGTCATAAGTCCTAAGAATGCAAGGCAATTAGGCAAAAGAGATAATAATGAAATGAAAAGCATAGAAGAATAAACAACAAAATACTAATTGAAATACTTTTCTAAAAATTTCCAGTTTTTTTATCTTTACCAAGTAATTCCAAAAACAAAACACATTATTAATTAAAGCGAAATTATTTATGAAGTGGAAAAGAAAAAGCACAGAAGATATTGAAAAGGCAATAGTGTTTAATAATAATATTAACAATAAAAGATTTGGAGTGCTCGAAAACTCAGTAAAAATGGCAATTGATGCTCTTCAATCGAACAATAAATTGATAAACCAGCTAATGGAAGACAATAAAAAACTCGAAGCCAGAATTGTTGAAGTTGAAAATTTTGCCAGACAATTAATTGAAAAAAATAAAGCTGCGAGTGCTATTATTGATGCGAATAAGAAGAAGTGATGAAGTAAAATGTCAGATGTCAGATGTAAAGAAGACGGAAGTCAGAAGACAGAAGTCGGAAGTCAGTGAAGTAATTAATTTCTAATTTCTAATTTCTAATTAC
>JAIPBB010000026.1 GCA_021739805.1 Saprospiraceae bacterium
AGATAGGGTGTATCAACATTACCACCCAAGACATAGTAGGTTGAATCCATTTCCAGTATAGACCTTAAATTGTTACTACCCGAATATGGGAATATTGTTTTATTAAAATATTTTGTTTGGGAATTACAAATTCCTACAAAAATAATTAATATTAATAATATGTTAAATTTCTTCATAAAATATAGAAAAAACAGCCCTTCCATTAAGAAAGGACTGTTTGTTTAGTTATTTAGTAATTGTAAGTTTTTCAACAGAAATAACATTATTATCACAATATAGAAGAATAGTATAGTAACCATTTTTTAATTTTTGAGTATCAATCAATTCTTCATTATCTCCACCAATTAATTGCTTTTCAATAATTATTCTACCACTTGCATCCTTAATAGCAATGGATAATTTATTGCAGAATTTATCAGAAGTTCTATATTGAACAGTTATGTAATTATTAGCAGGGTTAGGGAAAATCTTAAATAAAGTTTCATCTTCATCAATATCCTTTCTAATTTTATTAGGTTTTGCCATTCTTGCAGAACTTTCGCTTGGTTCAAGTATTATTTCATTATACTCATATTCGGGATTATTCCATTTTAATAGAGCTAATGTCATGGATTTATCTACTAATTCTTCGGTTTGCATAATGTTATCCAAATTTGTTAATTGCGTTTCATTTAGACTACCCGGCACTTTATTGTTTTCTTTAATATCTGCAGCAATTGCAAATGTAATTAAATTATTTTGGTAATTCAATAATTGCAGCTCATCCAAATCAAATAAATTTGGAATATTTGTCAAAACAGTATTCATATTTTCATATTGACCAAAGTGCAGATAGGTTGCAGCTAATTCATATTTGTCACGTAATCCTTTTTGCCTTGAAATAAAAGCAATGATACTATCTTCTGCCCAATTATTTAGAGTATCCATACGATAAACCCTTTTAATATCTTCCCCAATATTTCGAATAAGATGATAATCGGAAGATACATTGGCTTCTAATTGTTCGAGTGGAGAATATCCGTCAGATCCGGCAAGAATTGCATCAATATATGATTGAGGCATTTCGGGTAATCTATCATAAATTGCCTGCATTATTTCATCATTATGTGATGCCTGAGGATTGGCAATCATTACTAATTTAACCATTAATGAAGTAAAAACAGGATTTTCAATCATTGCAATTAGTGCTTCATCTGATAAATAAGGAGAAAGGCTCATTAATTCATTAAACTGAACATAAGCGTCCCATGGGTCAGTTGTTTCAATTTCTTCACCTAAATCTTCCAATCCACCATCTTTCCAAATATCACGAATTAGGCTTGATGAATTATAAGCTATTCTGGCAGTATATAAATTAGAATAATTTTGTGTATTATTATTACCATTACCTATTTTCGATTGACACCTTTGAACAGTACCCCAATCTGCATTATCAGGTTGCAAGTTTGAATAATTAGTAGGTTCATATTTTTCAGTCGGAGTATCATCCTCATGATAATATTTTAGAAATTCAGCATCATCATTACTAAAATCATAGTCAAATTGGTTATGAGTAAAAGTAAATTCATTGCCGGCAGGTAGCTTTGATGCACCAATAGAGTTTTGTTGAAACTCAGCAATACCAATATTAGGTGTTCCGGAAGGAGAATCATCTTTACCAGCAACCCATACATCATACATTGGATTATCAAACACATTGCAAAACAAGCATAAACCAACATCATCACCATTTATTTGCCCTTTATTAATAAATTGAGGTTGTATTCCAATATTAAGCCCGGAAAAAGTGTTTTTATAAATTTGATTAACCGTAGCTAAGGTATTAGAAATAACAATTCCTCTTGTACCTGCAAAATCTCCATAATTAGTAAAATTGTTTTCTTCAACTTTAAATCCTGTGCCTCCAAAAATATGCATACCATAAGGTAGATTTGATGATGCATAAGTAGGAACTTCAAAATCATTGTTTGTAACAACAGCAGTTGATGTATTCTCTAAATAAATCCCTCTATAACAATTAATGAAATCATTATCCACGATAGAAGTAGTAACATTCGGATCAGAATTAAAAATCTTAATTCCATAATTAAGTCCGGTAAAAGTATTTGGTTTATAGCTAGAACATGGAATTGTTAAAGAAGTACATAATGAACGTACATTAATAGATGCATCGTAAGAAACAATACCTATTCCCCTATCATCAATTGAATTTTGAGTAGTATTTTTAAATCTATTACCTGTGATATTAATATTATTAATACCACACAATCCAATGAAGCTGTATCCTGTATGACCTGGCAGCATTAAATCGTTGGTTTCAAAATTGCAATTTATAATCTTGCTTCGGTTATGTGTATTTCCACTTCGATATCCACCAACCCATATTGAATTATTATTATTTATAAAGTTTGCATCAGTAGCTTTAATTATTCCTCCTGTTGTTTCCCATTTAAATTCACCTGTGATGTAATCTTTACCAATTGCCATAATTCCGTCCACAGAATTTCTAATAGTTCCACCGTTTCTAATAATCACTTCACCTTGAAATTCCGGCATCCATTTAGTACCATCATATGCATAGGTTTGTGGTTCATCTTTATCGCCCCAAACTTCAATGCCGGTCCAGTAACTTCCACAACCACTTGTAATTGTTGCATTGTCAATTATTAATCTTGAACCTGGTTGAACAATAATTTTATGATTTGCTCCCATTGAAACAATAGCTCCATTATTAATAGTTAATGTTTTGTTATCATAAATATCAATATTGCCACTAAATTTAATGTTTGAATTTATTGTTACGTCACCTGATTGATTATTAATCAAGGTTGTTACTGCATTAGATTCATCAAAACAAGGTAGATTTGCTTCCCATACTCCCCTTCCAAATGTGGCGACAACTATTCTGCTATTTGCCTCATCAATTTGAATATCACGTATATTTACATTTGGAAGATCTCCATTTACATATTGCCAAATTCCATTTTGTTCTCTATAATAATACAAACCATAGTTTGTGCCTGCAAATAAAATGCCTTCATCTGTAGATAATAATTCAAGGTTTTCTACATTAACATAAGAAGGTAATCCGTTAGAAATATCTGTCCATTGATGTGTAATTGTATTTACACTATAAATTTTTTCACCAGCAGAAACCCAAATGTGATCAGGGTCAAAATAATCAATGACAATAGAACCTATCCATTTATTAACGATTGGTGAGCCAACATCTTCCCAATAACTTGTATTTAATCCGCCTCCAGTTATTGATTTAAATACTTTCTGATGATTTGGTGATGAATTTCCATACCAACTGGTATAAATATAATTGCCATGTGTCCTAGAGTTTGTTACTGTCCATGTTTTGTTATTATTTACTCCCGGGTAATTGGCAAAATCACTCCAATTATCTCCGTAATCAGTTGAGCGTCTTATACCATCTTCATTGGTGCCGTATAAAATATATGGGTAAACATTGTTTTGTATAAAAAATGATTCCCAATGCAAATCGCCATCTTTTGGAAAAAAGTATTGACCTCCATCATCACTTCTATAAACTTTGTGTTGTAGGCTTGCCCACATAGTGTTTTGGTTATTCCAATCAAACTGACATTGGAAACCATCTCCTCCAACAACTTGTTTTTCTGTCCACAAATTATTGGTTTTCTTGTATAAATTAGAACCACAATCATAAGCTCCACTCAATGCAATATCCTTACTTTTTTCATTAACAGCAAGTCGATGGATTGTAGCTACTGCAAGTCCATTATTTTTCTCTTCCCAATTGTTAATTAAATCAGGTAGTGTTGATTTATACACTCCTCCATCATTAGCCACCCAAAGGGTTTGTCCATCAGGCTCATAAATCATATAATGCATATCAACATGGATTTTACAAGTATAATATGGGTAATTATATGTTGGTATTGTTGAAGTAATGTCAGTCCAAGTGCAGTAATTATTATTATCGAGTAAATTATTTGTTAATCTTATTGGTGCAGTATTACCATAAACCATTGATAGTTCATTATTACTGTTCAATACAGGTGAAATAGTCCATCCCATTGCACGTTCAGGTCCAACTCCTTGCGGATCAATGATTGCATTTGGCAATTCCCCTTTATAAAAAATATTGTTTGTACTTAAATTATATCTGTAAAGGTATGAAGTATTTAGTCCTCCATAATAGGTGGCAACAATAAACAAGGAATTTGGTGCAGCATTAGAAATCTCAATAATTAATCGCATTCCATTTTCAACCGGAATTGATGAAAGATTTGGTAATACAGAATAAACGTCATTAATCCAATCTATTTTATATACAGAAGTGTTTGCTCCTGTACCTGATGCATAAGCAATTCCGGTATTTTGTGGATCGAATTCAATATCGTAAAAGTTACCGCTTATTAATTTGTTCCATTGAGGATTTGTTGATAATCCATCTTCACACTCATATATTCCATCAGTTGTTGTTGCAAATAAATGAATTTGTCCTTGATATCTCTTTAAAATTATTTTACGCATTTGTAATACATTATCAAGTCCAATTATTTGCCAGTTAGTTCCTCCATCTGTTGTTCGCCCAACACCTACTGAGTTTTGAGCCCAAAATCTATCAGGGTAAGGTTCGCCATTACCTGTTGAAACAAACCAATTTGTATTACTATTGTCAGGATCAATGGCTATACTTGAAACACCACATAATGGTAAACCTTTATCTGTACCTGCATTAAACCATGTTTCTCCTCCGTTAAGTGAACGCCAAAGTCCTCCTGCTGGGCTACAGGCAAACATTTTTTGATTCGTATTATCATTTGGATCAAAAGCTAAATAATGAATCTGCCCCAGTCCTTTTGCCTGAGTTTGAGAGCCAGTAGGCATTTTATTAGGACCAATTAATTCCCAATCTAAAGTAAAAGGTGCAATTGATTGTGGTGCTGTATTATTCTTGAAATCAGTTATATATAGTTCCAGTCTTTGACGTTCAGTAGCAAAATCTCCACTTGGGTATAATATTGGCTCCCAGTAATTTACCCATCTTTTATATGGATTATAACCTGTTCCTTGCATACTGTCAATTCCTTTTATCTGAATAATACTATCAAAATATGAGTCAAGGTTAGATTTAATTGTGTAAAAATTTGGATTAATCTGTGCGTATAGTATCGAACTTAAAGAACTGCACAAAAGAAAAGTTAATAGAATTTTGTTTTTCATGATTTTGTTTTTTAGTGAATAAATAATTTTTGCCTTTTATTTTGATATATACTTTTTCTCTTAATGTTTCATAATTAGTCCATAATATCCATCAAGAATATAAGCTTACAAACATTAATTCCAAAAAACTAAACAGGTTACCCCTAAAATAGTAAAAGTTATTAACAATTTGCTCCATCAAAGATAATAACGAAATTTTAAAAATCAATACCTGAAAACAGGTATATTGCTATACCTGTTTTCCGTGAGTTTAATACAATTAGATATTTCCCATAAATGGCGATTTCAGTGGCAGAAACCACATATTTGATTCATTTCTGAAAAATTAGGGTTTTTTTATTTGTATTCAGTCTTAATAGAAGTTTGGCAATTTTACAAGATATTATTCGTTATTTTGCAAAACACTTTTTTAAGACGCAGATAGCAAAGATTTAATATAATGAAAATGAAATTAGAAATTCGGGAACAAATCAAATTTCTAATTTCCAATCACGAATTACGAAAAATAAATCATAAACAATCAGCGAGAATCAGCATCAAAAAAACAATAAACCTTGGAACGAAAAACACTCTTTATCGATGTAATGTTGCCTTTGCCTTTGCCGGGCTTCTACACTTACCGTGTTCCATTTGAATTAAATGAACAGGTTCAAGCAGGTCAAAGAGTTGTTGTGCAGTTTGGAAAAAAAAGGATATATTCTGCTTTGGTGAGAAGAATTCATGAAATCCCACCTCAAACTTACACAGTTAAATACATACTTTCGATTTTAGACCCTTTGCCAATAGTTAACGATATACAATTTAAACTTTGGGATTGGATTGCCGATTATTATATGTGTTTCCCGGGGGAAGTCATGAATGCTGCTTTGCCTTCGGCTTTGAAACTTGCCAGCGAAACAAAAATTGTTTTAAATCCTGATTTTAAAGGTGAACTTTCCTTATTAAATGAAAAGGAATATTTAATTGCCGAAGCTCTTCAATTGCAAAATGTTTTAACTCTTTCCGAAGTTTCAGATATTGTTGAGCAACTGAAAGTTATTCCTTTAATCAAAACTCTAATAGAAAAAGGAGTTGTAGTTGTTGAAGAAGAATTAATTAGTCGCTACAGACCAAAGAAAGAAGTTTATGTGAAAGTTTCGGATGAGTTTAAGAATGACGACAAAAAACTGGGTGATTTAATGGATGATATTAGCAAAAGAGCATATAAACAGCTTGAATTACTGATGTCATTGATTTCTAAATGCAATCAAACCAATAAGGATGAAATTCTGAAAACGGATTTAATGAAAAGTGTTAACGGCACATCAGCTCAACTAACTGCTCTTGAAAAGCGTGGAGTAATCGAAATTTTTGAGAAAACAAGCAGCAGGCTTGAAAAATTTGATTCTGTTTTTTCCATTGATAGTATTGAATTTAGCGAACATCAGCAAAAAGCTTTTGATGAAATAAATTCTGGATTCCGGGAAAAAGATGTTGCACTTTTGCATGGTATTACTTCAAGCGGCAAGACTGAAATTTATATCAAAAAAATTCATGAAACAATTTCTGCAGGAAAACAGGTTTTGTTTTTGCTTCCTGAAATTGCTCTTACAACTCAAATTATTAATCGTTTAAGAAAATATTTTGGTGATGAAGTTGGTGTTTATCATTCTCGCTATAACGAAAACGAAAGGGTTGAAGTCTGGAACAGGGTTTTAGTTGATTCTGATGAATTGAAAAGCCTTAAAATTATTTTGGGTGCACGTTCATCTTTGTTTCTGCCATTTAAAAATCTCGGGCTTATCATTGTTGATGAAGAACACGATACATCCTACAAACAATACGACCCGGCTCCACGCTATTATGCCAGGGATGCTGCAATTTATCTTGCCACTTTGCATAAGGCAAAAGTTTTGCTTGGCTCGGCCACTCCTTCAATCGAAAGTTATTATAATGCAAAATTTGGCAAATATGCTTTGGTAGAGCTGGACAAACGATATGGCGGAGTTCAGCTACCTGAAATTCTTGTTGCTGATATAAAAGAAGAAACCAAAAGGCGTACAATGAAATCTCATTTTTCTTCTTTTCTTTTAGAGCATATTAAAGAAGCATTAGAAAACAAAGAACAGGTAATTTTATTTCAAAACCGTAGAGGATTTTCATTACGTTTGGTTTGTGAAAAATGTGATTGGACACCGGAGTGCAAAAACTGCGATGTTACTTTGATTTATCATAAACACAATAATCAGTTAAAATGTCATTATTGCGGCTATTCCCAAAGAGTTCCTTCCCAATGTCCGGCATGTGGAAATCATGAATTAAAGATGAAAGGCTTCGGAACGGAAAAAATTGAAGATGAATTGCCGATTTTCTTTCCTAAAGCAATAGTTGCCCGTATGGATCTTGACACAACCCGTTCAAAACATTCATATCAAAAAATTATAACCGACTTTGAAGATAGACGAATTGATATTTTAGTCGGAACTCAAATGGTAACCAAAGGCCTTGATTTTAATAATGTTAGTGTTGTCGGGATTTTAAATGCTGATAATATGATTAGCTTTCCCGATTTCAGGTCGTTTGAACGCAGCTTTCAGCAAATTGCCCAGGTAAGCGGCAGAGCAGGGCGAAATAAAAAACGTGGAAAAGTAATTATTCAAACAGGCAATCCTTATCATTCGGTTATCCGCTATGCCATTGAAAATAATTATATTGAGATGTATAAAAGCCAGTTACAGGAAAGAAAACAATTTAATTATCCGCCATTTCATAGGATTATCTCAATAAGTTTGCGGCATAAAGAAGCTCAATTGCTAAATGAAGCTGCATGGAGTTTTACATCTGAATTAAGAGCTAAACTTGGAAAACGTGTTCTCGGACCAGAATATCCTATTGTTTCGCGAGTGAAAAATCTTTATATCAAAAATGTTTTAGTAAAAATTGAGAAGGATGCTTCACTGAAAGCAATAAAAGATATTATAAAAGAAAAAGCAGAAAATCTTCGAGCACAGGATTCTTTTAAAAGTGTAAGGATTGTTTTTAATGTTGATCCGATTTAGGTTCGGTGTTCAGGTTTCAGGTTTCACACTTCGACTCTCAGTGCAAGAGTTTCAAGTTTCGGTTTGCCAACTTTTTGCCTTTTTCCTTTTTCCTTTCGCCTTTATACTTTTAACTTTTTACTTTTGCCTTTTGCCTTTTGCCTTTTGCCTTTTGCCTTTTGCCTTTTGCCTTTTGCCTTTTTCCTTTCGCCTTTTGCCTTTATACTTTCGCCTTTTTCCTTCGCCTTTGCCTCAGCCTTTAAAATCACTTATCTTCCTTCTCATCAATCACAATAAAAATATCCTCATTTTCTCTTTTCATCAGATAATTTTCACGGGCAAATTTTTCAAGATATTCAGGGTCATTCAGAAGCTTATCCTTGGCACTTTTATCTTTTTCAATTTCTTCTATATAGAATTGTTTTTCCGCATTAACTTTATTTAATTCCTTGGTTAATTTCTGTTGAGAAAAGAAATTATTTGAGTCGAAGAAAAATACCCACACAACAAAAACAATTATTGTTATAAAGTATTTGTTTTTTAATATTGATGGGATTTTTTTTAACACAATTGTATGTTTTTGATATGCAAAGATAATTATTAAGGTGACAAAAGCAGTTGTAATAATTTATAATTTTAAACTCTGTATTGTTAAAAACCATTAATTATTTGTGCTGATTTCTAATGTATTAGATTTTGTATTTACTTTGTCGAACTTTTTCAGTAAGAATACGTTCAATAAATTTTAAAAAATAGATTTATGAGTAGTAGTTTAATGGATCCTATCGGGCGATTAATGGGATTGAGATATAAATCACATCCCTGGCATGGAGTGGAAATTGGTGAAACTGCTCCTGAAGTAGTAATGACATTTATTGAAATGGTTACAACAGATACAGTTAAGTATGAAGTTGATAAAGAAAGTGGTTTTTTGAAATTAGATAGACCTCAAAAATATTCAAATACAGTTCCTGCTTTATATGGTTTTATACCTCAAACATTTTGTGCAGATAAAGTTGCAGAGTTTTGTGCTGAAAAAGCAGATAGGGAAGGAATAAAAGGTGATATGGATCCTTTGGATATATGTGTGTTGACTGAGAAAAATATATCTCACGGAGATATTCTTGTTGTAGCAAGACCAATAGGTGGTTTTAGAATGATTGATGGAAGCGAAGCTGATGATAAAATTATTGCAGTAGTTGAACGTGATGCTGTTTACGGTAATTATAAAGATATTTCAGATTGTCCTCCTTTGATAATTGACAGACTTAAGCATTATTTTTTGACATATAAAGATTTACCGGGGAAAGAATCTGATTGTGAAATCACTCACACTTATGGCATTGATGAAGCACATGAAGTAATAAAAAGGTCAATGGACGACTATAAAGCTAAGTTTGAGAACCTGAGAAATGTTTTGTCTAACGTATAAAATTAGAATTTAGAAATTAGTGCTTAGAATTTTATAGTTTAGTGCTTAGAAATTTTATAGTTTATGCAATATATCCAAATAGCCATATATTTATTAACTGCTGTTTTTCTTATTATTCTTGTAAGATATTTATGGATAATGTTTTTTATTGATAAAGATTATTATCCTGAGCAATGGAAATTTTTAGTGAAGTCAGGACAAGTGTCTAAAGAAATCCGTGAGCTTGAAAAATATTTTCCCGATAAAGTCAGGTTTTTTAATTTTTGGTTTCAAGCTGAAAGAATTAAAAAGGATGGAATTAAAGGCAGCTTTGCAGAGCTGGGTGTTTATAAAGGTGATACCGCTAAGATTTTACATAATTTAGATGTTAATAGAAAACTGTTTTTATTTGATTCGTTTACAGGATTTGAACCGGAAGATTTAAAAGTCGAAACCGGCGAAGCCGCAACATATAAACAAAAGGATTTTGCTGATACTTCCTTAGAAAAAGTAACGAAATATATAAATGGAAATGATAATATAATATTTCGAAAAGGTTATTTCCCGGAAACTACAAATGGTTTAGAAAATGAGATTTTTAGTCTTGTGAACATTGATGCTGATTTATATAAACCAACAAAAGATGGTTTAGAATTTTTCTATCCAAGACTATCGGCTGGAGGAGTTATCATCGTTCACGACTATAACAATAAATGGGAAGGGCTTATGAAAGCCGTTGATGAATTCGTAAAAACTATTCCTGAAAGCTTAATTGAAATTCCTGATTTATATGGAAGTGCGATGATTGTTAAAGCAAAATTTTAGTTTGTCATTTAGCTCCGCTGTCATTTGCTTCGCGTCATTTGTGCTTCGCACGTCATTCGCCTTTGGCGTCATTGCGAGCGTAGCGAAGCAATCCGTTTCAATATACACAGCAGAAACAACATTTGGATTGCTTCAGTCGTTCCTCCTTCGCAATGACGTTATGAATAACCACTGAATGAAAGAAAGCAAATGACTACTGAATGACAAAGAATGACCACCTAATGACTACTTAATGACTATCTAATGACGCGAAGCAAATGACAACCTAATGACAGCGAAGCAAATGACTATTCAACAACCTCCCCCCTTAATGTCGCCGTTGTACAATCAGTAATTTTCACCATAACATAATCCCCTTTTTTGAAATTCATTTTTGGAAATACAACAACTTTCCCCTGACTACTTCTTCCGGTAAGTTTTTCATCAGAACGTTTTGAAATACCTTCTGCTAAAACTTCAAAGGTTTTTCCGATATCTTTCAAATTGCTTTTATGTGACAGCTTTTGCTGAAGCTCAATAATTTGCTGAAGTCTTTTACCCTTTTCTTCTTCAGTAACATCATCATCAAATCTTTTTTCAGCAGCAGTATCTGGTCTTTCGGAATATTTAAACATAAAGGCATAATCAAATCCAACTTCTTTCATTAAGGAAATAGTTTGTTGATGGTCTTCTTGAGTTTCGCCACAAAAGCCTGTTATCACATCTGTTGACAAACCACAATCAGGAATTAATTCTTTGATTTTTGCTATTCTTTCCAAATACCATTCACGAGTGTATTTCCGATTCATTTTTTTTAGGATATCAGTGCTTCCTGACTGAACCGGAAGATGAATTGAATTACAGATATTTTTAGTTTTTGCAATAGTTTCAATTAATTCATCCGAAATATCTTTTGGGTGAGATGTTGCAAATCGAACTCTTAAAAGCGGATTAATTTTAGCAATACTTATTAATAAGGAAGGAAAATTTATAATTTCTCCATCTTCAGTTGTCCATTTATAAGAATTAACATTTTGACCAAGCAAAGTAATTTCCTTATAAGCGTTTTTAAATAAATCTTTAGCTTCATTGATTATTGTTTCCGGGCTGCGGCTTCTTTCTTTCCCACGAGTGTATGGAACAACACAATAAGTGCAAAAATTTTCACAACCTCTCATTATTGATATAAAAGCAGAAACACCATTTGAATTATATCTTACTGGAGAAATATCAGAATAAGTTTCTTCCTCAGATAAGATTATATTGCAAGCTTTTTGTCCTGATTCATCAATTTCATTAAGAAGTTTTGGTAAATCTCTGTAAGCGTCAGGTCCAACAATTAAATCTACTGATTTGTCAAGTTCTAAAAGCTTTTCTTTCAGTCTTTCAGCCATACATCCCAAAACACCAACCTTTAACCATGATTTGTGTTTTTTTAGGTTTTTAATTTGTTCTAATCTGTTTAAAACTCTTTGTTCAGCGTGGTCTCTTATTGAACAAGTGTTTACAAAAACTATGTCAGCCTCTTTAATATTCTCAGTTATGTTGTATGAATTTTCCTTTAAAATTGAAACTACAATTTCGCTATCGGAAAAGTTCATCTGGCAACCATAAGTTTCTATATATATTTTTTTGTTTGTTTTCAATTTAATAATGATTTAGTAATCAGTAATTTTACAAATCGAGTTTACTGAAAAAATTTCGTGCAAAATTATAGAAATTTTGGCACTTAAGTTTTTAAATTATTTGGGATTAAAAATATTTATTGGCTTTTAAAATATTTATTGTTTTAACTTTGCCGCAATTTTATTTGAATAATTTATAACCTAACATACTAAAATGGCTAAAAATCTTGTAATTGTGGAGTCGCCAGCAAAGGCAAAAACTATTGAAAAATTTTTGGGAAAAGATTTTTTAGTTAAATCTAGCTTTGGCCACATTCGTGACTTGGCAAAAAACCAATTAAGTGTTGATACTGAAAAAGACTTTACACCAAACTATGAAATTTCACCTGATAAAAAGAAGCTTGTAAAAGAACTTAAAGCAGATGCTAAAAAAGCTGAAGTTATTTGGCTCGCAACTGATGAAGACCGCGAAGGAGAAGCTATTAGCTGGCACTTACTCGAGGCTTTGGAGTTGGATGAAAGCAAGACTAAACGAATTGCTTTTCATGAAATCACAAAAACTGCAGTTACATCTGCAATAGAAAATCCCAGAACAATTGATAAAAATTTAGTTGATGCTCAGCAAGCTCGTCGTGTTTTAGATAGATTAGTTGGATATGAATTATCACCTTTACTTTGGAAAAAGGTAAAGCCATCTTTATCAGCTGGAAGAGTTCAGTCAGTTGCAGTTAGGCTTATTGCTGAAAGAGAAGAGGATATTAAAAACTTCATTTCAACTTCTGCTTTTAGAGTTATTGCTGATTTTAAAATCGAAAAGGATAATACATTAAATAATGTAATAGCTGAACTTTCAAAGAGATTTGAAACAAAAGAAGAAGCAATTGAATTTTTAAAGAAATGCATAAACGCAGAGTTTAAAGTTTCTGATATAGATACTAAACCAACCAAGAAATCACCCTCACCTCCTTTTACTACATCAACTCTTCAACAAGAAGCAAGTAGAAAACTTGGCTATTCCGTTGCAAAAACAATGATGGTTGCACAGCAACTATATGAATCAGGACAGATAACTTATATGAGAACTGATTCGTTGAATTTGTCCAACCTAGCTTTGTCAATGGCAAAAGAGGAAATAACCAATCTTTTTGGTGATAAATATGTTAAAACACGAAAATTTACTGCAAAAACCAAAGGAGCACAAGAGGCTCACGAAGCAATTCGTCCTACTTATATGAATAAACATGAAGGGAAAGGCGATGCATCTCAAAAGAGATTATATGACTTAATCTGGAAACGCACTATTGCCTCTCAAATGAGTGAAGCTTTATTGGAAAAAACAAATATTACTATTGATATTTCTTCAGCAAAGGAAAATTTTATTGCCAGGGGTGAGGTGATAATATTTGATGGTTTTTTGAAAATTTATATGGAG
Source organism: Saprospiraceae bacterium (assembly GCA_021739805.1). The sequence continues at coordinate 13,507 of JAIPBB010000026.1, forward strand.
TCAACTGAAGAAATAAATGATGAAGAATTAAAAGGTGTTTTACCTCCATTAAAAATTAATGACATATTAAATAGAGAAGTTATTACTGCTACTCAAAAATTCACAAGACCAACTCCAAGATATTCTGAAGCTTCTCTTGTCAAGAAAATGGAAGAACTTGGAATCGGAAGACCATCAACCTATGCTCCAACAATATCTACAATTCAAAAGAGAGAATATGTTGAGAAGAAAGACAATGAAGGACAAGAGCGAACATTCGATACTGTTGTTTTAGAAAAAAATGATATTGTTGAAAATTCAAAAACTGAGATTGTTGGATTTGTTAAAGGACGATTATATCCAACAGATATCGGGAAGCTAGTAAATGATTTTTTGCTTAAATATTTTGAAGATGTTATAGATTATAACTTTACTGCAACTGTTGAAAAAGAATTCGATGCAATAGCTGAAGGGAAGAAAGAATGGAATAAAATGATAAAAGATTTTTATGGACCATTTCACAAAAAAATTGATAAAACTCAGGATAATGCAGCTAAATTTAGTGGCGAAAAACTTTTAGGTCAAGACCCAAAATCAGGAAAAAATATATATGTAAAAATTGGCCGTTTTGGCCCTGTTGTTCAAATGGGTGAGGTTTCTGATGAAGAAAAACCAAAGTTTGCAGGTTTGAAAAAGGAACAAAGTCTTGACACTATAACAATTGATAATGCTTTGGAATTGTTTAAGTTTCCAAGAGAACTTGGTAATTTCGAAAATGAACTTATGACTGTAGCAATTGGCAGATTTGGACCCTATATAAAGCATAGTGGAAGCTTTTTTTCATTAGCAAAAACTGACGACCCATTAACAATTAATGAAGCAAGAGCAATTGAAATAATCGAAGAGAAAAGAGCCAAGCAGATAGAAAATACTATTAAAGAGTATGCTGAAAACCCTGATTTGAAAGTTTTAAATGGGCGCTGGGGTCCTTATATTTCATATAAAAAGAAAAACTATAAAATAGCTAAATCAAAAGACCCTGCTGAATTAACTGTTGAAGAATGTATGAAAATTATTGAGGATGGAAAAAAAGCAAAACCAAAAAAACGGAAATAAAATTTCTTAAATAATATTTATGGACATTTCAATTTACTTTGAACCAATAGAATTGCCGGATTATAATGATCAAAGTTCAGTTCATCGAAACAGATTAGGCGACATTATTAAAGCATATATTAAAGATGGTGATTTTCCTTCTCCGGAAAATTCTGATATTGCTTTAATTGGAGTAAAAGAAAGTAGAAGTGCAATAAATAACGAAGGATGTGAAGAAGCACCTGACTTTGTAAGAAAAAGCTTATACAAATTATATCATGGTTCTTATCACTCCAGATTAATCGACCTTGGAAATATTAAAAAAGGTCATACTGTTGATGATACATATTTTGCTCTTACCTCTGTTGTTTCAGAGTTAATATCTCTAAATGTGGTTCCAATTATTATTGGTGGAAGCCAGGATTTAACTTATGCAAATTATAAAGCCTATGAAAATCTTGGTCAAATAATTAATATTGCATCAATAGATTCATCATTTGATTTGGGAAGTTCTGAAACAGAATTGAATTCAAAATCCTATTTAAGCAGGATCATTCTTCACCAGCCAAACTATCTTTTTAACTTTACAAACATTGGCTATCAAACCTATTTTATTGACCAGGATGCCATTAATTTAATGAAGAATTTATATTTTGATATATATAGGTTAGGAAACATTAGAGCAAACCTTGAAGAAGTTGAACCTTTGGTAAGAAATGCAGATATGCTTAGTTTTGACATCTCATCAATTCGTCAATCAGATGCTCCTGGAAATAATAATGCATCCCCAAATGGATTTTATGGGGAGGAAGCTTGTCAGATGGTTAGATATGCGGGTTTAAGTGATAAACTTACTTCAATTGGTTTTTATGAAATAAATCCGGTTTACGACCATCATGAACAAACAACACATCTTGTAGCTCAAATGATATGGTATTTTATCGACGGATATTATAATAGAAAAAATGACTTTCCTTTTAAAGATAAAGAAAATTACAAAAAATTCATTGTCCCTATTGATGAGCAAGAAAATGAAATAGTTTTCTTTAAAAGTATTAAAAGCGACAGATGGTGGATGAAAGTTCCATGCAAAGCAGCTATGCAAGCCAAATTTGAACGACATTATCTTGTACCATGTTCATATGCTGATTACGAGACATCATGTAAAAATGATATTCCTGACAAATGGTGGCAGGTATATCAAAAACTGATGTAATATTTATTATTATAGATATTTTCAAGGGAATCAATTAAATAAATACCTAAATCCTGCTAGTTGTTGCAAACTCAATTTTTTTCCTTCAAAATTAGTGAAACACTAAGAACGAATACAATAAAATGCAATAAATAACTGGATGTCTTTACTCTATGATGATTTTTGGTTTTGTTTATCTGTTGAAATATCATAAAAAAATTCATTGTTTATTTAATTTAGAATTAAAGAATTTATTTTTTATATGTTTTTTTTTAAATTTGTACTATAAATATTTAAAAAAAAATATTAAAATTCACACAAAACAACTTGAAAACGAATGTTGTATGCTAGTTTTTACATATAATAAAAACAAAATAAATGTCAAATTATTAACAAGGATTTGTTAGTATTAATTTTTTTTTGTTATTTTAGCAACTTCGTTGGGATGAAGTATTAAATGATGACCATGATGAAAAGGTGTTTAATAGTATTATTATTTATAATTTTTTTGCTGAAAATAGTTGTTGTTCAAGCACAACAGGAGGCTCAGTTTAGTCATAATATGTTTACAAATATGGCTATAAACCCTGGTTATGCCGGAAGTAAAGATGCAATTTGTCTTACTGGAATAGTACATCAGCAATGGGTAGGATTTAAAGATCCAAGTGGAAATAAAGGTGCTCCACAAACATATTTATTAACAATTGATGGAGCTGTTAACAGAATCAGCAGTGGATTTGGTTTAAACATATATCAAGATAAACTTGGCTTTGAAACAAATTTAGCTGTGAAGCTTTCTTATGCCTTTCGCGTTTCAATTGGACCGGGAAAACTTGGAATTGGTGCCCAAGCTGGCTTCATAAACAAACAAATAGACTTTGATAAATTCATACCAATTGACGCCGGAGATCCTCTTTTAAATAGTAAAAAAATTGAATCTGATATGCTGATTGATTTTGCAGCAGGTTTATATTATAAGATGCCGCAAGCATATTTTGGTTTGTCAGCATCGAATTTATCACAATCAGATTTTCAATCAGCAAGCGAATTAGCCAAGCCAAGTCTTAGCCGACACTACTATTTTATAGCAGGTTATCATTACGACTTAAACGCTGAGTTTAAGCTAAGTCCATCACTTTTAATTAAGTCGGACATGGCATCAACACAATATGACATTAATAGTCTCGTTACATATAATAACAGGTTTTGGGGAGGTCTAAGTTATAGACCGCAAGATGCAATAATAGTTTTATTAGGTTTAAACTGGCAGAATTTCAATTTTGGATATGCCTATGACATTACAACATCCGCTATTGGAGCAGGATCAAGAAGTAGTGGCAGCCACGAAGTAATGCTTAATTATTGCTTTAAAATTGAGATTCCTCATACACCAAGTAGACATAAAACAGTGAGATTTTTATAAAAAATAAATTTGTAACAAAAATTTTATAATATTCGTTAAAGCAACTTAACAAATTCTAAAAAAATACGCTTATGTTTGGAAAGTCGTTTAAAAATATGAAGAACCTAATTTTATATTTAGTAATCCTAATATTTCTTGGAAGTTGTGGAAACTCAGGAAATGGAGAGCTAATAGGTGTTCAGGATCGGGAAGATTGGTATCAGCCGGATCCATTTGGAATGTTGTTTATACCAATGGGAGCTTATAATATGGGTGTTAGCGACCAGGATGTTCCATATGCTCAAATTGCACAATCAAAAACAGTTTCTGTTCAAGCATTTTATATGGACGAAACCGAAATAACTAATAATGAGTATAGACAATTTGTTAATTGGGTACGTGATTCAATTGCTCATGTTTTACTTGGAGAAGCTGATGACCCTGAGCAATTAGGTGAGCATTACCGTTCTGACAAAAATGGAGATCCTATTGAATTTGGAGATCCTGATCCTTATTACTTGATTGATTGGAGAGAAAGTATTGAATGGGACAACGAAGAGGTACAGTTAATTCTTGAAGATCCAAATGATGGATTATTTTTACCCCAACACGAAAGATTTTACAGAAGAAAACAAATTGACGCCAGAAAATTAAATTTCCAATATTATTGGATTAATTATAGAGAAGCTGCCAGAAAAGAACTAGAAGGTAATCTGGATAATGGAACAGGTCGTCATGGTCGCCCTCAAGGAATGAAAGATAGATCTGTTTACATTGTAAGTCATATTATTAATGTATTTCCTGACACATTAGCATGGGTTCATGATTTCTCATATTCATTTAATGAACCAATGACTCAAAATTATTTTTGGCATCCTGCTTATGATAATTATCCGGTTGTTGGAGTAAGTTGGATGCAAGCCAGAGCATTTTCAATTTGGAGAACAACATTAATGAATAGCTATCTTGAAGGTATGGGTGATGCCTATTGGAATGATTTTCGTTTACCAACCGAAGCCGAATGGGAATGGGCAGCAAGAGGAGGTTTAGATTTAAGTCCTTACCCATGGGGTGGTCCTTATATTAGAAATAGTAATGGATGTTTTCTTGCAAACTATAAACCTTTAAGAGGAAATTATCTTGATGATGGTGGAATTCATACTTTAATTGTTGCTCATTATGCACCAAACGATTGGGGATTATACGATATGGCTGGAAATGTTGCTGAATGGACATCAGATGCCTTTAATGAAGGTGCTTATAATTTTGCCCATGATTTAAATCCTCAGGTTTCATACGAAGCACAAGATAACGACAATCATGTGCTTAAAAGAAAAACAATTAGAGGTGGTTCATGGAAAGATATTGGTTATTATATTAGAACAGGTACTAGGTCTTATGAATATCAAGACACAGCTAAATGTTATATAGGTTTCAGGAATGTACAGACTTACCTTGGCAGAGCCAAAGGTGATGGTCCAAACGCATCAAATGTTTACCATTAACAATACGAAACACAAATTTTTTGATACAATAAAAATTATTATTAACACTTAATCAATCATTTATTATGGGAATAAATAGTTTAGTTAGAAGTAAAGGTTTTAAAAACTTTATGGCAAAGCTCTATGGGTGGGGTGCCGCATTGGTAATCGTTGGAGCTTTATTTAAAATTCAACATTATCCGGGTGCTGGTCCAATGCTTGTTGTTGGATTAGGAACAGAAGCAATTATTTTCTTCTTTTCAGCCTTTGAACCACCTCATGTTGAGCCAGATTGGAGTTTAGTATATCCGGAATTAGCCGGTATGTATTCAGAAGATCCTGAATTTAGTTTAAGTGCTTCGGCAAGCCAGGAACTTGATAGTATGTTGGAGAATGCTAAAATTGGACCGGAGTTAATTGAAAGCCTGGGGAATGGGCTGCGGAGTCTCTCTGAAACAACATCGAGCTTATCAAAAGTATCCGATGCTTCAGTTGCAACAAACGAATATGTTAATTCAATCAAATCAGCATCTCAAACTGCAGGTGAACTTTCAGAGAACTACAAGAGAACATCTGATGCACTATCATCAGATGTGAGTGCTTCACAAGAATATGTTGAAAATATTAAAAAGGCTTCTTCTTCTGCAAATATATTAGCAGATTCTTATGTACAAGCTTCAGAAAATATGAAAACAGGACTTGGTGCAAACGAAGAATATATTAATGGTATTAAAGCCGCAACTGAGTCAGCAAATACACTTGCAGAGAAATATGCCCTATCAGCAGAATCATTAACAAAATCAGCTGAGGCAATTGACTTCTCTGGTGTTGATGGTGATGCCTACAGCGAGCAGCTACAAAAAATAGCTAAAAATTTAGCCGCATTAAATTCAGTTTACGAATTGCAATTAGGCAGCTCTACTCAACAAGCTGAAACAACAGCCAAATTAGAAGAGGGAATGAATGTTTTCATTAATAACCTAAATGAATCTATCGAAAATACAGCCAAATATAAAGAGCAAGCAGCTGTATTAGCTTCAAATGTTGCAGCATTGAACAAAGTTTATGGCAATATGCTTACTGCCATGAATGTTCAACGTGATTAATTAAAAATTAACTGATTCATTAACTAAAAAACATTTATAAATGGCTGGATATAAAGAAACCCCACGGCAAAAGATGATTGGGATGATGTATTTGGTACTAACAGCGCTTCTTGCTCTGAATGTATCAAAAGAAATTCTCGACGCTTTTGTTATAGTGAATGAAGGTTTGGAAACAACAAATGAAATTCTTTATGCTAAAAATGGTGAGCTATATACTGAATTTGGTATTCAATTTGATCAAAATCCCGAGAAAGTTGGAATTTTCTATGAAAAGGCAAAATTGGCAAAACAGTATTCTGATGACCTGATTGCTGAAATAAAAGATATAAAAAGAGAAATAATTGCTTATACTGAGTTTGGGGATAAAAAACTAAAAGTTGGAGAATACGAAGAAAAAGATAAAAATAATGTTAAAAAGACTGTTAAAGATGTCCCTTTAGAAGATTTTCCTTTAGAACATATTGCTGCTAAAGACAATTATGATAAACCGTGGCTAATACTCGGAGGTCTTGGTGAATCCGGAACAAATGGAAGAGCTGCAGATTTGAAAAAAATGATAAATGAGTACAAAGCTAATATGTTAAACTTATTGGATGAAAAGCAAAAACAAAGTACTGTTTTAGGATTTGATACTGAAGATAAGTGGGATAAGAAATTAGCCAAAAACACACCTTGGGAGTATAATAATTTTTATCATACTGTATTATATGCCGATGTTGTTTTACTAAATAAATATATTGCTGAAGTTCTTAATACCCAAGCAGAGATAACTACTGCTTTATTAGGAAATATAACAAAGAAAGACTTCAAATTCGATAAAATAACAGCTAAAACAATTCCTGCTTCAAGCTATGTAATATCAGGAGAAGAATATAAAGCTGATATTTTTGTTGCAGCTTATAGCTCAACTGAAAAACCTGAGGTTTATGTTAAAATGGATGCAGATACTTTTACTTCTGCTGATATTATAGATGAAAACAAGATTGATTCAGTTTCTGGTGGGATGGGAAAATATTCTTATAGAGCAGCTGGTATTGGTGAGAAAAAATATGCCGGTATTATTAGAATAAAGAAACCCAATACAAATGAGTATGATGAGCACTTTTTTAGAAATATTTTTACTGTTGCTTCTCCTACTGCCGTAGTCGCTCCAATGAGTATGAATGTATTATATATTGGTGTTGAAAATCCTATTGCAATTTCGGTTCCCGGAATCCCACAAGGTAGTATTAGCCCTTCAGCAACAGGTGGTGCACCATTGCGAGCTGATAAAGGTAATTACACAATAAAACCTAATGGTAGTGTTAGGGAGATTGTTATTAATGTTGGATATACTAATTCCTCTGGTGAAAGAAAATCTGCAGGCACTCAGATGTTTAGAGTAAAAAGAGTACCTGACCCTGTTGCAGTAATTGCAGGCAAAACCCAGGGAACTATATCAAGGCAACAATTATTAAATGCCGGTGGTATTCTTGCATCTATGAAAGACTTCGATTTTGATTTAAGGTTTAAAGTAATTAAATTCGAAATGATGGTTACAGTAGGTGGTAGAGCCGATTCTAAAAAAGTATCCGGTAATAAGTTTTCAAAAGAAATGTCAGACCTTATTAAAAGATTGGGAAAAGGAACTCCTATAACATTCCAGTATATAACTGTGAAAGGTGAAGATGGAACAACCAGAACTGTAAACCCAATAGCATTTACATTAAACTAAAAGGAGGTATTTATGAAAAAATACTGTTTAATTATCATCATTCTAAGCTTAATTCTTGGAATTAATGAGAGTAGTTATTCTCAAACAGGAGTAATTACACCAAATCATGACCCTTATGTTAGAAGCCATAATGCTCACAGAACGCCATTAAATTATTCTCCTTTAAGGGAGGCTGATGTTTTCTGGCAGAAAAAGATTTGGAGAATAATTGATTTCAGGGAAAAAATTAATCACCCATTCTATTACCCTACAATGCCGGTTAATGGTAGGAAAAGTTTTATGAGTGTAGTGTTTGATGGAGTAAAATCAGGAGAAATCAAAGCATATGCATTTGATATCATGGATGACCAATTTTACCAGGAACTAACCCCGGAAGAAGTAATTGCTAAATTGCGGGGTGATACTGTTAGAACTACTTGGGTAAATCCTGATGATGAATTTGATGAAAGAGATACTTTTTTATTAATAGCTACTGAACCAGCAGATGTTAAAAAAATCCAAATTAAAGAAGAATGGTATTTTGACAAGCAAAGAAGTGTGATGGATGTGAGAATAATTGGATTATTACCGTTAACACCAACTAAAGACCAGAATGGTGACATTGTTCCCGGTAGCGATGATGCTTTATTTTGGATATATTTCCCTCAGGCAAGAAATGTTTTTGCAAATGCTCCGGTTTATAATCGTGGTAATGACGCCAAGAGAATAACTTATGATGACCTTTTTGCCAAAAGAATGTTTGGAAGTTATATAACGAAAGAGCAAAATGTGTATGATAGGACAATTAGTAGTTACACACAGGGTCTTGATGCATTACTTGAATCTGAAAGGATTAAAGAAGAAATATTTATCAAAGAACACGATTTGTGGGAATTTTAAGAAATCTTAATTATATATTTAAAACTCTCTCATAATAAAAAATGAGAGAGTTTTTTTATTAGGGGTCATTAAATTCACTTTGATTCGTTTGGACATTTCACCCATAAAATAATTCTAGCCGAGCAAATTGGTTTTATTATTATTTTTAACGATTAAATTCTGCTATTATATCACTTCATAAATTTTAAGTCGTATGAAAAAGACCTATTTTATATTATCTGTTTTAACACTTTCATTATTCCAATGTTTTGTATCAACAGATATAAATGCCCAAAACCAAAAAGGCTTAATTAGTGACAGTATAGACATTCTCCATTATGACATTAATCTCAATATAGTTCACTTATCAAAAAAAACAATTACAGGCTATACTGAATTAGAAATAACTCCGCTAATGTCAGGAGTTTCGAATATTTCACTTGATTTATTAGAACTTACGATTGATTCAATTAAAGTTAATAATAGTTTAATTCCTGTATTTAATTATAATGACACTCTTTTGGGAATTCCTTTAGGAAGTTCAATAAATCAAAACGACACTATTATCGTGAGAGTTTATTACCATGGACAACCAGTTATTGAATCCTATGGTTGGGGTGGCTTTCATTTTTCAAACGACAGTTCTTTAGCTTATAATTTAGGAGTTGCATTTGTCGCTGACCCGCATAATTATGGCAGAGTTTGGTATCCTTGTATTGATGATTTTGTTGACAGAGCAACTTATGATTTTCATATAAGAGTTAAAAACGACAAAGTAGCTGTTTGCAACGGAATGCTTCAATCTGAAACAAATAATTTTGATGGAACAAAAAGCTTTCATTGGAAACTGGAACAAAGCATCCCAACTTATTTGGCATCTGTGGCAATCTCAAATTATGCAGCAGTTGTTGATTCATATGTTGGTATAAATGGAACAATTCCAACTTTTTTGCATGTTCCACCTGCGGATACTGCAAAAGCCAGAGCAAGTTTCACAAATTTAAATTCTATGATGTCGATTTATGAAAACAGTTTTGGACCTTATAGTTGGTCAAGGGTAGGATTTATCAGCACGACACAAGGAGCAATGGAGCATGCGACAAATATTGCAATTCCAAGTTATATGTTCAATGGAAACACTTCTTATGAAACCTTATTTGCCCATGAATTATCCCATCATTGGTTTGGAGATTTAATCACTTGTGCAACTGCTGAAGATATGTGGATAAACGAAGGATGGGCAGTTTATTGCGAAGCAATATTTATGGAAGGTCGTTATGGAAATGAAGCATATAAAAACTATTCAAGAGCAAATCACGAATCAGTTTTGCAGTTTGCCCACACTCCAAATGGAGATAATAGTTATTTGGCTGTTTACGGCATTCCACATGAATACACTTATGGAAAAACAGTATATGATAAGGGAGCAAGTATGGTTCAAAGCCTGAGAGGATATTTGGGAGATTCGGTATTTTTCAGTTCAGTAAAAGCAATGGTTAATCAATATTCTTTTAAAGATATTTCAACAATTCAAATGAGAGATTTTTTGACTACCGAAACTGGAATCAATATGAACGACTGGTTTGATGCATGGATTTTAACTCCCGGATTTGCGCATTTCTCAATTGATTCTTTTAATGTAGTTTCAACTCCAACTCCTGAATATTCGGTTACTGTTTATGTAAAACAAAAATTAAAAGGTCGGACTACATATGCAAATTCTAATAAAATTGAAATTACTTTTATGGATGATTCATGGAATAAATTTAGTTCATACATAGAATTTTCAGGTCAGACAGGAAGTCAAACATTTGTCGTTCCATTTAATCCATCTGTTGTGATGCTTGATATTGAAGAAAGAACTTTGGATGCAACCACTGACAATTATAAAATTATTAAATCAACAGGAGTAGTTGAATTCTTAAATACGACTTTTAAGCTTGATGTTAAACAAGTTACAGATTCAGCATTTGTTCGGGTTACTCACAATTGGGTTGCTCCAGACCCTCATAAAACTCCAATTGCAGGTTTGAAGATTTCTGATTATCGCTATTGGACTGTTGAAGGAATTTTCCCTCAAGGTTTTAATGCCACAGGGCAATTTCGATACAGTAAATCAAATTATCTGGATAATACTTTAATGACCAGTAATTATGATTCACTAATTATTCTTTACAGAGCCGGAAGCTGGGAAGAATGGCAACCAATTAGTTTCACACGGACAGGTTCAACTGTTGCCGGTCTGATTAAGGTCGATAATTTGAAAAAAGGTGAATATACTCTCGCTATGTGGGATCAAAGTCATCTTGGAATTAAAAAATCAAAAAATCAAAAATTAAAATTACAAATTAGTCCTAATCCATCAAATGGAGATTTTAAGTTTAATACGGATTATAATGAAAATCTTCAAATAAAAATTTATAGCTCAAGTGGTGAATTAGTGGATAGTTTGCTTTTACCAAAAGGACAGCAATCAATTAAATGGCAAGCCCAAGATTTAAATTCAGGGACTTATATTGTTCAAATTCTCAACTCAGAAAACTTAATTTTAGCAAAAGATAAAATAGTAATTTTAAAATAGTTACAAATCATACTTATTTAAATTTTGCGTTAATATAAAAATAAAGACTCATAAAAAAGCACCAAAAATCAAAAGTCAAATAACAAAACTTGTATTTTGTTATTTTTAAATTTTAAACATTTATGACTAAGTACATGACAAAAAATCACAACACTCTTCAAACTTATCTATATCACTAGAGAACAACACCATTGCAAGATATGTCAACCCATATTTGAAAAAGCTTTTAGCTTTTCTGCCATGCTTTTTGATTTTAATAGGTTT
>JAIPBB010000027.1 GCA_021739805.1 Saprospiraceae bacterium
TCCATATAAGATTCAGTATGATATTCAGGGTAGTATGCCTCACCAATCATTATATACTCATCGTTTCTAACAATAATTTCATCATGTACAAGTAATAAAAAGCCTACTGAAACATCTTTTCCTCTTTTCTTCTTTCTATCAATTTTCTTTTTAAATCTTGCACTTACTGATGCGTAAAAATTATCAAAGTCTGTAAAGTCGTAATATTTTATAAAGTCTTGCTGATTGTCAACTATTTTACTAAAGCACATGCCATCAGCATAACCACTTCCCATTTTCTTTTTTCCATTTAGTTTACTATAAGTTCCAATAAAAATCTTTTCCTTTTCATCAACCTGCATTATCTTTCCATCTAATAAATCATTTGATGACTTAGATTTAAGCTTTAAGGAAGAATTTAATTCTCCTTTATCGTCATATTCATAAACCATAGTGAAACCTTCACTTTTATTGAAAGCATTTGAATTGTTATCGCACTTAAGAACCACATTCATAGTATTTGCATCTTGATTAGCATTTACGCTTATCACATATGAATTACCCTTTAGCACTGGACTAAGTATTTTTTTCTTTTTTGAAGATAAGTCAACATTTACAACTACCGGTTTAATTTTATAAGTTGTAAGTCCGAAAAGAATAGGAAGACAAGTATAGGTTAAACACATTTGACCACAACTTTCCATGGTTGTTGGCATTGTAGATCCTGCAACAAAAATATTATCATGTAATACTTTATAATAACTAAGATTGCTTTTTGGTTTGAAGGAAGTACTAACATCTTTAATGTCTTCATCCTTTAAATTTATTTTTACTATCTCAATCTTAGTTTCTCCTTGATAATTATCGTTAAAGAAAACATATAGCATATCATCATTGTAATAGAATTCTTTATAATCATATCCATTTTCAATTGGGTATTTTTTTGTCCATTCCTCTTTAAATTGTGTGTTATATTTAGTGAAAATCCAAATATCCTTATCTTTTGTATATTGATCAGATTTGCTAAACAACATAACTCCATTATCAGCAATAGGTACAATATAATATTGGTCTGAAAAATGGTTTGCTTCAATTTCAACTCTAAGCGGTTTTCCGCTTTTCTGAGCAAATGAAAGGGAGAAGCCCAATACAAAAATCCAAAATAAAATAAATGCTCTTTTCATAAATAATTAGTTTTTAGTTAAATTTATTAATGTAAGACAAATATAAATAATTATAATTAAATACAAATACTTATAAATAAAAAAAATAAAAAAAATTTCTAATATCTAAATTACAATAGCTTTTCTTGAGCAAGAATTAAATCTCTAATTGATTTGGTAGCTTTTTTAGTTTTAAATTCATTGCGTTTTTTTACAATATTTCCAGAGTTTTTTATTCCACCAATATAAAACCTGAAAATATAATTTGTTCCTGTGATTATTCCACTTGCATAAATTCCATTTATAAAACAATAAGTTGTAAATGCAATTGAAAGTCCTTCTAAAACAATATTTGTTATTCCATTAAATGGTTTTCCACCATAAATCTGACCTGAACCTGGAATGATAGCACTTAGAATTCTAGCTTTCTTCTCACTTTTTAAATCATCAATATCGTTGTAAAGCGAATCAGAATCAATATTTAAATTATAAGCTGATGAATACCTTTTAAAAGCATCCTTTGATTCTTCCCACTTTCCCTGCTCATTCAAAACCAAAATTTTTAAAAACAAAACCTGATTTGTCAAAGCTGAATCTTCAACAAAAAACTCCAATTTATTAATTTCAGAGGAAGTGCTATTATAATCGCCGTTTAAATATGACAATAATGCTTTTTCATAATAAATTAAATAGCGAACAGAGTCATTTAATCCTCTGGTATTGATTCTATTTAAAGTTGACAAAGCTCCATCAAAGTCATTATCCATTTTTAGACAATAGGATTTTTTCAGTAGTGCAACTGTCCTTTCGGCTGACGAATCAGAATTATATACAATTCGTTCGTATTCCAATGCTGCCATTTTATAATTCCCTTTATCAAAAAACTCATTTGCTTTTGATGAGCCTGAAGACTGAGAATTACTTAATAATGGATTCAATAGGAATACGAATATCCAAAAGTATTTTATTGTTAATTTCATAATCATATTCATCTTGCACAACTTTTACACTAATTGCACTGCCCCAGATATTTCCTACATAAAATACGGTGAACAATGTACCAAAAACATAAAAACCCGGGCTTTTTAATCCTTCTTTTTTATAAAATTCAAATGCCTGAACTCCAAAAGTGGTAACTGCTAAAAAACTTGTTAAACCTTGTTTGGGTTTACCTGAATAAACCTTTCCTAATCCCGGCACTATTCCCGAAAGTGCTCCGGCAACAAATGGTGATTTCTTTTTCTTTTCAAGTAATTGTTTATATTTTTCATCCAGATTTTGAACTTTATTCTCTGTAGTTGTTGTTAGAATTTCCAAACTTTTAATTTGTTTTTCATATTCCAGATAATCTCTTTCAATCAATGCTATTCCAGCGAGATTCAATTTCTTGATTTCTAAAAAGTCTGATTTAGAAGGTGTGAATGAGATTAATACATTTTTTGCATCCACAAACCGATTCTCCGACATAAAACTTTTACATGATAAAAGCTTAGATTGTGAATAAAAATTGCTTGAATCAGACAAATTTTGAAAACAATAAAAGGATGAATCAGTTAGTTGAAGATTGTAAAAACTAAATCCTTTAAAGAAAAATATTGAATCCTTTTGATTTGCTGTTAAATCGCTATAATCAAATAGTTTTGTTTGTTGAATAGCATCACTAAACAATTTTTTCTCGATAAGATAATTAAAAAACTTCAGTTCCTTATAGTTGTTCACTTTCACATCTTGTGCAGCAATTTTGCCACAAAACATAACAACCAAAACAAAGGCTAAAACTGAAGATAATTTATTTAGCATTTTTTACTTTATAGTCTTGTGGTTTATCATTAACCAAACCAGTTTTCGAATTGTATTTATATGCAGGAATCTCATCAACAACCATTGTATTGCATCTAGTCAGGCGGTCGGCTGCAAGAAAAATCCCTTTTAATAATCCAAATTCATAAATCGATTGCTTACCAAAATTTGAACAAGAAATCTCATAAAGACAATCAGCCGAAATCTGCGGAGAAACTACTCTTTGATAAACAAACATTGATGCCGCAAACACTAAATTAATTGGATTGTATTTCCTAATAAAGGAATTATTTTTATATTTCAGTAAATCGGTATTATTGTGATTGTGGTAGTCGGTGCTTTGTTTTGAGATAGAATCGTGTTGTTGAATTAATTCAATATCAACAATTTTACTCTGTCCAATAATATTCAGATTGAAAAATAGAAATATCACAAAGAAAACACAGAAATACTTCATAAATCCTAATTTTTAATAATTGGCTTTAGAAAATCATAAGGCAAAAGGCAATTTAAAACTCAACAATTTAACAATATAACAATTTAACAATATACCAATTTAACTATTCATCAATAAATTCAATCATTCAGTGAAATTAAAAATCTAAATACTATGTACTAACAATCTAAATACTATATACTAACAATCTAAATACTATGTACTAACAATCTAAATACTATGTAATAACAATCTAAATACTTCTTTCTACTCATACCTCAAAGCATCAATTGGGTCAAGTTTTGCAGCTTTCACAGCAGGGTAAATTCCTGAAATTAAACCTACAATTATACATAATACAACACCAAAAATTATCCAAAGCCATGGAATAATAAAGCTTCCTCCTGTAAGCATTGAAATAAGATTCCCAATAATAATCCCAAGAATAATTCCAACTAAACCACCAATTTGGCAAATTACAATAGCTTCAACAAGAAACTGATTTCTAATATCTTGTTTTGTTGCTCCGGCTGACTTCCTTATTCCAATTTCTTTAGTACGTTCAGTAACTGACACAAGCATAATATTCATTAAACCTATTGCTGCACCAAGCAGAGTAATAAATCCGATTATTGTGGCAGCCATAGTAACATATTTGATATTTTCAAGAAGCTGTTTTACTAAATTATCACTTTTCCTGACATCAAAATTATTATCATCTCCAACCTTAATTTTTCTGATAATCCTAAATAGTCCAATTGCTTCGCCAACTGCAACATCAATTAATTCAGGGTTTTTAACCATCACACTTATAGTGTAAGAACGATTTGGGATTTGATACTTTCTAATATTTTCTATTGGAATAAAACAGTTTTTATCGCCTCCAAAACCAATACTTGAACCTTTCTCTTCTAAAACTCCAATAACTGTATATTTCCCAGGACCAATCTTTATTAGCTTGCCTATTGGGTCTTCCTTATTTTTAAATATTTTGGATTTTATGTTGCTGCCAATTATTACAACATTTCTCCCATTATCTATTTCATTAACAGAAAAATTCCTACCACTATTTAACTCATAACCTGAATTATTCAAATAGTTATCATCAATTCCTAATACACCAACATTTGGGTCTGTTTTTTCTTTTTTATATTTTACAGTTGCAATCCCTGTTGCCCATGAATAAATTGATGTGGATGTAGAAAAGGAATAATTCTCTTTAAAAATCTTAGCTTCATCGTAAGAAATTGTTTTATATCGTTTGGCTCTGTTTCCTCCTAAACGCATTTGCTGATTGACTATAGAAAATGTATTTGATCCCATTGCCGTAAAAGAACTGCTAATTGAGTGTTTAATTGAATCTATTGCAGTCAAGATTCCAACCAAAGCCATAATACCCACTGCAATAATTAAAACAGTAATAATTGTACGTAATAAATTGCTTCTAATTGAAGTCATTGAAACCCTGATATTTTCTACAAGCAATAGTTTCACTAGTCTTCTAATTTACTTTTGTTTTTGACTTATTGAATAGTTAACAAATATATCAATATTTTTTTGGTTCTAATGCAATTTTAATGGAAACAAAATTTCATAGATATAAGGAAAACCCGAAGGAAATAATTTAATTCGATAATCTGCTAGATGAAAACAAAAACTGTAGAAAGTACAAATGACCAAAAAACAACAGAAACTGTCAGGTAAATCAAAGTATTTTTTTCCTTTGAATAATATCTTTTAATAAGAAATGCACCAAGTGGTATTGAAAGAAATACAGGAGTGAAAGCAATTAGTCCAATATACCCAAAATTGATTTTCATTTTGGCTACAAATTTATTTTTAAAAGAAAATACTTTCTTTTTAGATTTAGCCTTTGTGTGGGAATTAACTGTGTCACTCATAAATGGTATAGAGTAGAAATTGTAAACTATTTCCCTAAAAACCTGGGATTTTTTCAAAAACCAACCACTAAATGAAGAGAAAATAAAAACACCCACAATGCCACCTATTGCAGTAGTTATAACAGTTTGAATATAATTAAAACCATATAAATATGAAATAGGTGAAGCAAAAAGAAATTTCACACTACTAATTATTATAATCTCCAAATGCTTAAGAAAATCTCCCGACTCTAATAATAATAAATCCATCTAATATAAGAATATACTTAAACCCAAAATAAACCCGTTGTAATGTTTTTCCTTAGACAAATATTAAAACCAAATGGTTGCATAAATACCCATGATAAATTAAAAATTATCTTTATGAACCTTAATATATATATTTATCTAGATTTTTGAAAAACAATCACTGCAAAAATAGTTAATATTACTTACTTAATCAAGAAATAAACAATATTTAACATAAAGATTAAACGCAAAAATTAATTAGTTATTTTAGCAATCAAAAACTACAATTAAAAAAACAAAAACTGTTAAATTGAAATGATAGAATTAGTATTCGCAACAAACAACAAGCACAAAATTGAAGAAATCAAAAACATTATTAATAATGAAAAATATGGATTAAAAAATAAGTTTAAAATATTAAGTTTAAATGATATTGGATGCTTTGATGATATTGCAGAAACATCTGATACTTTCCATGGCAACGCCTCACAAAAAGCTAAATTTATTGTTGAGAATTATGCTTATAACTGTTTTGCTGATGATTCAGGTCTTGAGATAGACGCTTTGGAAGGCAGACCGGGAATTCGTTCAGCACGATATGCAGGCGAAAATTCTACTCAGGAAAGTTTAATAACAAAAGTTCTTTCCGAAATGCAGGGAATAAAAAACCGCAAAGCAAATTTCAAAACTGTTGTTTCGCTTATAATTGATGGAAAAGAAAATTTCTTTGAAGGAATTGTAAATGGCAGCATCAGAGAAAGTCCGGTTGGAACAAATGGTTTTGGTTATGACCCGATTTTTCAACCAGATAATTACAATATCACTTTCGCTCAAATGGAACTAAATGAGAAAAATAAAATTAGCCATAGGGCAAGAGCTGTTGGGAAATTAATTGATTATTTGCAAACCTTATAAATTTAGATAGTTTATATTTCTCTTCTTTAAAACTTACGGAATAATTTTTACAGCAGTAGATTTAAAAGCAATCCAAACTTCAGCGTTTTCCTTAAACTGAAATTTTTGTTGCGATTCATCTGAAATAAGAACAGTTAAATCAACTCCAATATCAACAACTATTTCGCAATTGGTTAAATATGGAACTATTTGTTTGATTCTTCCTTTAAAATTATTCGTTGCACTTGAATAAATTTTATTATTCGACAAAATTATTTCTTCTCCCCTGATAATAATTTTACCTTTTGCTATTTGCTCATTATTTGCAACAACAATTTTTATTTTATTATCAATTATTGCCATATTAAACGGAGAAAATTCTGCAATAAAAAAATTCTTTATCCCTGTGAAATTTGCTACAAATTCATTTGCCGGTTTTTGAAATACTTCTTTAGTAAATCCTTTTTGAATTATTTCGCCATTATGCATCACAGCAACTTTATTCGACAAAGCAATGGCTTCTCCATAATCGTGGGGTACATGTAACATTGTTACTCCACTTTGATTTATTTGTCGCAATAAATTCCTTAAACCTCTTTTAAGTTGAACATCTAACGAAGCTAATGGTTCATCCAATAGAAGACAATCCGGTTTAGAAACCAAGGTGCGTGCAAGTGCTACACGTTGAAGCTCTCCACCTGAAAGATTTTGTATATTTCTATCTAAAAGTTCATCAATTTCTGTCAATCTTGCATATTTATTAACTAATAATTTCTTCTCGGCGGATGAAAATTTTTTCCCTTTTAATGAAAATGCTATATTCTGTTTTACTGTTAAATGCGGAAAAACTGAACAGTCCTGAAAAACAATTCCAACTTTTCTATTCTGAATTTTTGATTTAGAAATCTCTTTATTATTTAAAAAAATATTCCCTGAATCCTGCTTAATTAGTCCGGCAATTATTTCAAGTAATACCGTTTTCCCCACACCTGATTTGCCTAAGAGTACATAATAATCTCCTTTATTCAATTCAAGATTTATATCTCGAAGTTGAAAATCACCAAGTTTGATTGATATGTTGTTTAATTTAAGCATTCTTTGATTTTTTTTCTTTTGCAAACAATCTTAATAATATGAAGAAAATCAGGCAAACAACAATAAAAACAACAGAAACAGGTCGGGCATAATTTAAACCAAATGCTCCAAAACGCTCATAAATTAGAACCGGAGTTACCATTGGATGATAAGCAACAATAATCACTGCACCAAATTCACTTAAACCACGTGCAAACATCATTATCAAACCCGAAAGTATATTTTTCCAGGCTAATGGTAATGATATTGTAAAAAACACCCTAATTGGAGATGCTCCCAAATTCAATGCTGTTTTCTCCAATTTAACAGGAACATTTTCGAAACCATCACGAGCAGCATTAATAAGAAAAGGAATGCTTACAAATGCCATTGCCAAAGCAATTCCAATTGGGTGACCTACAAAATCAAGTCCTACTGATGAAGCCAGTTTCCCTAAAACTGTATCACGTGAAATAAAACCAAGCACAGCAATACCGGCTGCCGAATGGGGAATTATAATAGGTAAATCAATTATTCCATTTACTATTCCCTTTAATTTAAAATTTGTTCTGGCTAAAAAATATGAAAGGGGAATTGCCCCAATTGCAAAAAACAATGTTGCTAAAAACGAAACCTTTAAACTTAACCAAATACTATTTTGAACCTCAGTATCTTTTGAAGTTTCAAACAACTGATTTGGTGTAGTTGCTAAAAACATGCTTAGCAGAGGACTAATAATAAAAAGTAATACTAGTCCTCCAAGAATTAAAATAATAATATCAAAACTTCTAAGCTTGCTTTTATACATAACTATTTTTCGTTGGCAGAAAAATATATTTCAGTGATTCCTTTAATTGCTCTATCTGAAAAGAAATCGCAAGCAGGAAACAATTTAAAAATACCATTATTTTTTGTTTTTGGGCGGCATAATAATAAAATTTCTGATTGGTCATTCCTGTTCATAAGCTCGCTAAAACTAAAAACTGCTCTATATCCATCTTTTGCGACAACTAAAAATATTCCTTCCTGCATATTTTTTTTGTTAGACTGAATGTATTTTGCTAAAATTTCTTTAAGTAAAACTCCTGTAAAAGGCTGAGTAGAATGTATCCCTCTTCCACGTCCGTAAAAAATTGAGTTGAACTTTTGAAGCTGCATGCCTTCAGGATATTCGGTTAAAGTTTCTGCTAAAGTATTCTCGTTATAAACATCAATTTTTTCTGAGTAAAGTGGTTTTAATCCCTTAACAGTTTCAAATGATTTTGGATATGATTTTATTACAATTTTTTTCGGATTGGAAATGTTTCTTTCTGTTATTAAATCACTTGCAACAATCAATTTACTTTCTTCGGTTAAAGGCCACAAATCCTTTGATTTAGTTGGTACGATTCGCATTACTCTGTTTGCAATTATTATTTCGTTCAAATGATTTGGATAATAAATTTCACCCCAACTAATATTTACTTTTTCGCCTTTATCATTTTCTACCTGAACATACATATCAATAATTCTATTAAACTCGTCAAAATTCTTTTTCTTAAGTTTAATATTATTTAAGATATCATAAAGTGAATATCCTTCATAGCGATAAGCACCAACAAATTTGTCTGCCGAATCCGACAAAAGAGTTTCTTTAACAATAACATTTCTGGGAGTAAGTTTTGAAAAATCGACAACTCCCGGGTTTTCAATTTCCCCTTCAATACTAATCTCATTGAGTGGAATTTCGTAGGATTCAACATCATCATAAAAATCATTAGTTGCGTCATTAGTATCAACTGTTGCTAATGGCAAATTTGTATTTTCTTCAATTTTTTCGGATTTATCCACACTACAAGCTGTAATTAGTAATCCAAATAAAGCAATAAATGTTACTTTTTTCATAATTAATTTGGTTTTGAATATTGTTTAAGTTTTTTAGGAATTTCATTATAAGTTTCAGAATATGACGGAACTATTGATGGTTGTCCGTTTTCTTCCATAATTTTTACACCACCATTTTTTGATAAAACAAAATCGACAAATTCAATGGCAAGTTCTTTATTTGGGGCATTTTTTAAAACAGTTATACCATAAACCATTGCTTGTCCGGTTTTTACAATTAAAGCCCCTGGTTCTTTTCCTGTAATTTCAACTTTTGCATTTTCATAAAATACTTTTAATTCCGGTTTTTTTAGATTAATAGTATCCGGAAGAATAATATATTTTAAATCATGCTGCTCTGCAACAGACCTATATAAAAACACATAATCAATAGTGTGAGTTTCCAACAATGATAGCAAATCAACTTCCTTCGGACGGAGGTATTTTGTGTCTTTGGCTAAAATTTCTCCTGATAATCCGGGTTTATTATAGAATTTTTCTGCAAGTTGAGTAACTAAAACAGCCCTATAACCACATGGATCGGAATTTGGGTCAGAACGACCAAAAATCACATCATCTTTTAAAAGTATTACATGCCAGTTTTCAGAGTTTATTTCATTGGAATATTTTGAAGCATCGTTAAAAACAATTGCCATTTCATTTGTTGCAAATTTAATATTCCAGCTCGCATAATCAGGGATTAATAATTCATCAATTATGCTGAAATCGGCAGATGCCATTATATCACAATCCTTTTTTAGTTCTGTGATTTTTCTTGCACAATTTACACTGCCTGCTGGTTCAAGTAAAATCTCAACACCTGGATTTTTCTTTTCAAAGGCATCTTTCATTTGTTTAAAAGGAACCGACAAGCTTCCGGCATGAAAAATAATTATCTTTTCTTTTTCAGATGTATTATTACCACAGGCTGAAAAAATCAGGAGTATTAAAACAAACTTTATTAAAACTATAAATTGTCTCATAATTAAAACCTAAAAGTTAATTGCCCTGTAATTGTCCTGCCTGGGCATCGTTGTAATTTATTATTTACATATATCTTATCAAAGATATTATTAATACTAACTGACATAGAAAAACCTTTAAACAACTCATGTTGAAGTTTAATATTAAAAATTGTGTACGATGGAAATTTATCTGTAAGCAGATATTCTTCATCAACTTCATTTAAATCATTAACCCACCTTGAACCAATATACTTTCCAGACAAACCAACATTTAGTATTTTATTTTTCCAGAATAAGCCTGCAACAAATTTGTGAACAGGAATATTTGTCAAGTATTTATTGCTTAAATCTTCATCGACTTTCGAATTGTTGGTTTTATGTTCTTTTATTTGAGATATATTATAAGTGTAATTAAAATAAGTAGTTAAAGAATTTTTTAACGGGTATTCAATATCAGTTTCAATACCGTAAATATTGACTTTACTTATGTTATCAATAGTATAAATTGGTGAAATTTTATAACCCATATTAACCGAATCGCCTGTACTTATCAGGTACATAAAATTTTTACCAATTGAATAATAAACCGAATGTTTTATAGATAATTTCTTGAAAACAGTATAATCAACTCCAATTTCAAAATTATCAATAATTTCAGGTTTTAGATTTGGATTTGCTAATTTAAAGCTTCCATATGATTTCGAAGTTCTACATAAATCGTCTAGCAAAGGAGCTTTAAACCCTTTTCCATAAGCCAAATAAACTCTAGTTCGTTCATTAAATCTTTTTTGTGCAGATAACTTAGGACTAATTTGACTCCAATAATGTGGATTTAATACAGTATCCTGGTAATCTGTCATAAATTCAATGGAATATGATGGATATTCTACAGAAAATAAGGCATTATTAAAATCAGCAAAATCGTATCTTAAACCTATATTTAGCTGAATGTTTTTTGATTTAAAATCAATTTCATCCTGAATATAAACTGAATAAAGATTCATTTCTCCTTCATTGCTTATTAAATCAGTTGAAGTGTAATAAGTGTCTGTTGCGTCAACACTGCCTTGCTTAAACATAGTGCCAGAGCTAAACTTATGTTGATTTTTCACCAATGAAAAGTCGATGTTTGCACCTTTATCTTGTCGTTTCGAATCAACATCATAAAACATATATTCTCCTTCTTTCATGTATTCGTAAACTCTCTGGTAGTTTTCGTTCAAATAAAAAACATCAGATTTAATATTAAAGTTTTTATGGTCGTATTTGTATTTCAAAACTGAAAACCAGGTGTCGTGTTCCGAATATGCTCCAAAATCATCAAAAACATGAATTCCATTTCCTCTCTTATCATCGAAATAATTAGCAAAAAACTCGAAATTATGCTTGTTGTTTAAATTATATCCCAATATTACATTGGAATTAATTTCATTCAAAAAGACTGGAACTATAATACTATCGTCAACTTCAATATATTCTTCAAGTTCAGTTATATAGCCATCACTCTTTTTCATAGTCCCCATAATACCCCAGTAAAAACTATTGTCTGAAACAGTTTTTGAAACACCTGACAAATTCAATGAACCGGCTAAAGTATTATAGGTACTGTATTCAGTTTGCACAATACCGGAGAATTTTTTTGTAGGTTTTTTTGTAATGATATCAATAACACCGCCCATAGCATTACTTCCATACTTTGCCGAGCCCGGACCCTTTATTATTTTTATTGCTTCAATATTTTCTTTACTGATAATATTCCAATTTACACTTCCCCCATCGGATTTATTAATAGGAATACCATCAATTAGAACCAAAGTTCGTGACTGGTCGTCTCCACTAATTCCACGCAATGAAACTACAGCACTACTTGCATAAACTCCAAGCGTATTTTCAACATTCACACCAGAGATATTGCCTAAAATTTCAGTCATGCTTAGTTCT
Organism: Saprospiraceae bacterium; assembly: GCA_021739805.1. Next base: position 12,245 of record JAIPBB010000027.1, read on the forward strand.
GAACTATTTTTAATGTTTTCTACAGTAATAATATTAATTCGGGCAGGAATTTTTTGTAATTCTTCATACTTATAGGTTGTGACTGTAACTCCATCCAAATCATAAATCTTCCTTTTTAGTTTAATATTTATCAACTGATTTTCACCTTTTATTACAATTTGTTTTTCTTGTGGTAAATATCCTATACAGGAAAAATGAATCGTATAATTACCATCCCGTAAATTTGATATTGAAAACTCACCTTTTTTATTTGTTACATCGCCTGTATTAAGTGTTTTCACATAAACATTCACATTATTTAGTGGAGTATTGCTTACTGAATCAGTAATTACACCATTTATCTCCCAGGTGTTTTGTGCAAATAAAAAACCGTGGGATAGCACTAATAATAGTATGAATATTCTGGTCAATTTTATTGTGTTTAAAATAAGAATTAACAAATAACTAATATTAAGGGAATCCCTTAATAATTTACATTAAAAGATTCCCCTATTAACTTTAAATAAATATTAAAAAAATCCTACTGAACAATTATCTTATTAATATGTGGCAAGGAAAAGTCTGACAACATTGTATGAATCATATAAATACCTGGCTTTAAGCCTTCAGTATCTATTTTAGTGAAATTTTCCGGCATTTCAATTTGCTTAACTACTTTACCTTCAATAGTGAAAATTGTAATTGATTGAACTTTTTCAGAACTTTCAATATTGATATAATCATATGCAGGGTTTGGATATGCATTTAGAATGCTTGAATAAATTATTCCTTCAACACCAGCAGCATAAGTTCCTGTGATTACTACATCATCAATTTTAGATGTTCCATCAGAAGCAACAATCGTTCCTGTAACACTAGTATCGGAAGTCATAATCCATCTAATGTAAATAGATTGGGAACCGGGGTTGTTAAATTCAGGAGGTAATGCCAATGAGTTTACAACTCCGGTAGTCCAATCGTTTGCACAAATTACTACACCATTTGGAATATCCACCCAGGTATCTCCACTAAAACGACATTGTAATTTCCAATCTCTTGGACCTGGTTTACTTCCGCCCGAACGCTGTTTTGAAGATATTTTCAGATTTGTGTAGTCTTCAGCTTTAAATTTAATTGACCATAATTTAGCATCTTTCCCATTATCCCAACCTTCGGCAGTTGCAGCATAATCCCCTGTGCTTAATCCATTTGTCATTGTAATAGTTCGAATAACCGTATTTGGCCATTCGGTTGTGTCCTCCGCAGAGATATACCTTCCTAAATTTGAAGATAAGCCAACATTTGGATAAATATCAACTGTGTCAATGCCTGTTGAAAAGTTCCATGCAGCAATGGTGTCATTTTGTGCATTTGCTCCAATACTTAAAGCACAAAATGTAATAATAATTAGTAATTGTTTTTTCATGTGTCTAAATTTTTGTTTTTAATTGATTTATAATTGCATTTTGATTGAAAATTCAATTTTGCCTGTATCAAATTCATCAGCATGAATAATTCTTAAAAGTCCCTTTTTACCTTTTGATGTTTGAAATGGAATAATTTTTCTGCTTGTTGCCCATTTAAATTTCTTTTTACCCCAAACATCATTGTATGAAACAATTAAAAGGCTATCATTATGACAGTTATCGAAATCTTCTGAAGATATTGGATTATTATCAACACTTATATCCCATAAAGTAAAATTTCTCGTTGTCCAGCTTGGAATTGATGTGTAAAAACTGGCTGCCTCCGTACTATAGTTATCATACTCACCGGAAGATGAAAGAACGGGAGAAGGAAGATTATCATCAACAATATAGTAAGTTAAAACATCAATATCTTGTTGCATGATTTGTGCTGAATCTTCAAAGTAAACTTGCCCTGAGTTAAGACTGAGAAATTGTCCAAATTCAATATTTTTTTGATAACCCATTTTAATTGAAGGATAAAATAAAATGCCTCCAAATTGAGAATTCGGGTCTTTATAAACAGTTAATGATATTTCCGATGAAAGCCTGTTTTTATCCATCACAATAAATGTCCATTTTACTTCTTCTTCAATATTTTGATAAAAAATTTTATCAATATCCAGCGACATTGAATATAAACCTGTGTCCATTATAACTGTATAGCTATTGTTAGGAAATACCTTTTTAATAACAAAATTGGTTATCTCAGTGCTTGAGCCTCTTGCTTGAATTCCAAATCTTAATGGAGCACCTATAGCAGCTGTATCATTATTTTGAGTGTATATAGAATTTATTTTGAAATTAATTGCAGGCGGTAATTTTCGTTCTTCTTCCTTTTTGCAGGAAACACTAAATATTAAAATTGAAACACAAATTAGAAGCTTGTTTATTTGGTTTATTGATAAATACATTTTAACAATTTAAAAAAGATTTCTGCCTTACTATTGCTTATGCTAAAAACTGGATATTATTAATTTGATAAATTCTCGATATGTTTAATATTGCATATCGAGAACAAAAATATAAAATAATTTCAAATACAAAAATATTTTTTCAAGATAATTCAACAACAAAAAACTGTTCTTATTTTAATTTCAATAAATCAAGCAAAGAAATATATATCTCACAAGAAATTTCTCCTTCATTAATATCCAAAATATCAGTACTACTACTGAAAAAATCTTCTCTTTTTCCCAATAGATTTGCCATAATAAATCTGTGATTATTCAATTTTTTTGAAATTATTGAAGATTTATGTATTTTTATGCTTTGCATGAAAGTTGAAATTAACTTTTAATTTTATAATTTTTTAAACTGTGCCAATGAAGTTCAATCTTAAAATATTGCACTTTTGTTGTGAAATAAGAAAACTTATTTCCCTTTTGGCTATCTTATTTTTATTCTCAAATTCAGTTTTTGCTCAATACACAATTGACCCCGGAAATAACACTTCAATTTGCCCGGGAAGTTCGATTACTTTAGGTGGAAATCCTACAGCAGTTGGAGGTTCTAATACATACTCATGGGTATCACAACCACCAGGTTTTACTTCAAATTTGGCAAATCCTATTGTATCACCAACTGTAACAACAAAATATATTTTAACAGTTGTCCATGCTTCAAACACCTATATTGATTCAGTTATTATAACAATAAGTTCTACTCCAACAGCAAATTTCAACTTCTCACCTGATTCTGTATGTTCAGGGACAACCATTAGTTTTACAAATCAATCAACCGGAGGTTCAAATTATTTATGGGATTTTGGAGATGGAAATACTTCAACATCTCAGAATACAACTCATTCATTTGACACATCCGGAAATAGTATTATCAGTATTCCTGTAAAATTAAAAGTCACAAATTCAAATGGATGTTCCGATTCAACAACTAAAATAGTTCATTTAAAACCAAAACCAGATGCTTCAATTTACGATTACACTTCAACCACTCCTTTTACAAAATGCAGCCAGGCAGGAACAGGTTCATTATTTACTCTGGTGATTGATAACACTTCAACTACAAGCTCAACAAACACTAATTATTATATCGACTGGGGAGATGGAACAACTGTATATAATTCGACTTCACTTCCTTTAACTGGAACATCCCATACATACACTACTAAAGGTTTCTTTAATTTACTACTTATTGTTACTAATTCTTTTGGTTGTGTTGATTCAAACACTTACCAGGTTTTTAATGGAAGTAATCCGGCTATTAGTCTTGGAAATCCGGGAAATACTGCTGCTTGTGCTCCACAAACCTTTACTTTTCCAATCGGATATACTGACAGTTATAATAATCCTAATTCTCCCGGAACAAAATATACTATAATTTTTAATGATGGAAGCCCTGACACTGTATTTTATCACCCAAATCTTCCGGCAACACCTCCTGACAGCATAACACATACATTTACTATTTCATCTTGCGGAACAACTTCTTTGGGTAGTTTTGCTAATTCTTTTCATGTAAGAATAATTGCATCAAATCCTTGTGGAAGTTCTGCAGCTACTATTGAACCTATTAATATATCTTCAAAACCGGAAGCAGATTTTTCAGCTTCAAGTCTTGCCGGTTGTATTAGCACTCCTTTCACTTTTACTGATATGTCAGCTGCAGGAAAAATGATAAATCAGTCAAATTATACTTGTGATTTAACCACGAAACGAAATTGGATTATTACTCCTTCAACAGGATGGACTGTCACAACAGGTGCATTGGGAAGTAATCCACCATCATTTAATCCTGCCACATGGGGTTCGCAAATATTAGGAGTCACATTTAGTGTTGCCGGTCAATATACAATAAAACTAAGAGTTGAGAATAATTGTGGTGTTGACACAATTTCCAAAACAATTTGTGCTTTAGTACCTCCGCTTGCAGCTTTTGCCCCAAGTACTCCGGGCGGTTGTGGTCCATTAGCTGTAAATACTAATAATTCATCAAATACAATAACAAGCTGCGACACAACAACATATCTTTGGGCTGTAGCTGCAACTTCATCAGCTCTAAATAATCCTAGTTGGAATTATACAGGAGGAACAGATTCAACTTCCCTAAATCCAAGTTTTTTATTCGATTCTGCCGGTGTCTATACAATAACACTTACAATACAAAATGCTTGTGGAACAAGTACAGCTTCAGCACCTATAACAGTTAAATCCGTTCCCGGAGTTGAAATCCCACCACCTTCACCTATATGCGATGGTACTCCATTCAATCCAATTGCAACATTTAATAACAGTTATGACACAATCACCGGATATAACTGGACATTCACCAGTGGGAGTCCTGTAACATCAAACTCTCAAAACCCGGGACAAATAACATATTCGGGAGCAGGAACATATCCGTTTACGGCAAGTGCAACCAATGGATGTGGAACCGGTAGTGCCAATGGTTCTATAAACGTTGTTAGCAATCCGACAGCTAATTTTGCATCACAAGCTGATTCATGTGAGAATGCTAGTCCATTTGCATTAACCGGCGGAACTCCTGTTGGTGGTTCTTATTTAGGACTGGGTGTTAGCGGAGGAAGTTTTAACCCTTCTTTAGCAGGTGCAGGAACTCACACTCTTAGTTATGCTTACACCGACACAAATGGTTGTTCTGATACAGCAACTCAAAGCATTACTGTTAATCCTTTGCCAATAATGTCTCTGCCACCATTTCCGGGTTCTTGTGAAGATGTCGTAACAATAGCACTTTCAGGCGGAAGCCCTTCGGGAGGAACCTATTCAGGAATTGGAGTTAGCGGAGGTAATTTTCTTCCTTCAACCGTCGGAGCCGGAACTTATGCTATTACCTATCGTTTCACCGATGTAAATGGTTGCTCAAATGATACAACTCAAGATAAATTAGTAAATCCTTTACCTAACGCAAATGCCGGAACTGACACTTCAGTTTGCAATCAACCTCTGCCTATTCAAATGATAGGAACACCGATTGGCGGTAGCTGGAATGGTATGGGAGGAATTACAAATGCAGGTGTTTTCACTCCGACTACAAACGGAACTTATACTGTTTATTACTCATTTACTGATACAAATTCCTGTTCAGATTCTGATACAGCAAATATTATTGTAAATAATCCCGTTCAAGCTGTTGCCGGAAATGACACTATTGTATGCCTAAATAGTGGTTCTATACAACTTACTGCCTCCCCAACCGGTGGAAACTGGACTGGTCCGGGTGTTTCAAGTTCAGGCATATTAACTCCTTCAACAGCCGGACAATTTTATGCAAAATATAATTTGGGATATGGATCCTGTTTAACAAGGGATTCTATTTTGGTTAATGTTAATCCATTGCCTTTATCTTCATTTACTAAAAGTGCAACAGATAGCTGTAGCCCCTTTACAGTGAGTTTTACAAACAATAGCTCATCTCAAAATGGTGACCCATTTTCATCATTAAATTTTATATGGGATTTCGATAATGGAATTACTGACACTACTGCTAATACCCAACAAGAATTTACTAATACGGGTTTGGTTGATAGTGTTTATAATGTTTCTCTTATTACAACAACTCAATACGGATGTGTGGATACAACAACACAAACAGTTACGATTCATCCTAATCCAAAATCAGAATTTATTCCTTCTACTATAATTGATTGTGCTCCATTCACAATTGACAATTCTGCAATAAATCTTCAGCTTCATTCAGGTGCAAACACAACTTATAACTGGACAATTTTTGACTCTACACATACTCAAATATCAACATTTACCGGAACTAATTTCCAATCTTATACTATGAATCAGGATGGAGATACAGTTTATGTAAGACTAATAACTACAAATTCTTCCGGTTGTAAAGCAGACACATCTGAAGTTATGTTTGTAACAATAGTGGGTTCAGTCGCAAATTTTTCGATGGATAATGTTGCAGGCTGTCATCCTTTAACAGTTAATTTCACAAATACTTCTGCTCCTTTGTCAACCAGTTATTATTGGAATTTTGGTAATGGTGATACGAGTTCGCAAATTAGTCCCAGCATGGTTTTTACAAACACATCAAATTCTGTCGATTCGGTTTATACAATAAGTTTGATTAGTGATATTAACACAGGATGTGGTGATACAGTAAGCTATACAGTTACGGTTTACGCATCACCAAATGCTGATTTTTCAAACACTTCAGCCTGTCTCGGACAACAAACAGTTTTTCAGGATTCATCACAATCAGGAGCATTAAGCATTACTAATTGGTATTGGAATTTTGGTGATGGTGACACTTCAACAAATCAAAACACAAATCATCAATATTTGAACTTCGGTAGTTATAATGTCTCACATTCAGTTGTTAATTCAAATGGCTGTGCTGACACCATAACAAAGGCTGTTTCAGTTTACTCGCTGCCTGTCGTAAACTATAATCACGATACTGCCGTCTGTAAAAACGACACTGTGCATTTCGCTAATTCGACAACAGGAGCAGGAACTTATAATTGGAGTTTTGGAAATAGCAGTTCTTCTAGTCTTCAAAATCCTTTTGCAATTTATTCTCAAACCGGAGCTTATAGTATAAAATTAATAGCTTCATCCGGAGTTGGCTGCATTGATTCTTCTTCAAGTTCTTTAATAGTTCGAGAACCACCAAATGCAAATTTTTCACTCACACCTGATTCAGGTTGTGCTCCATTGAATGTAGCATTTACAAATTTGTCAACGGGATATAATTTCACAAACTTCTGGAATCTTGGAGACGGACAAACAAGCACATTGTCAAATCCACCAACAGCAACATATTTACAGGCAAATAATGACACTATTTACACTCCAACATTAACAGCTACAAATGTTTGCGGTTCAACAACTCACATTGATTCGGTATTGGTTAAACCAACTCCAATTGCTGTTTTTGATGTTGATAAATATTCAGGTTGTACTCCATTAACAATATCATTTACTAATAATCTCACAGTTGGAGAACCAGATACATTTATCTGGATTTTTGGGGATGCAACACCTCAATATATCACTACTCAAACAACCTATCAGCAAGCACTGACACATACTTATACAACAACAGGAAATTCAATAACAACTTACACAATCACTTATATAGCAATAAATGATTGTGGCCGTGATACTATGCAAAAGCAAATCACAGTTTATCCGATAAGCGTCAATGCATTTTTTAGTGCAAATCCAACTCAGGGTTGTGCTCCGTTAACTGTTAATTTTAATAATTCTTCCCTGGGATTTATTAATGTTTACTGGGATTTTGATGATGGAAATTTCAGTAATCAGATTAATACCACTCACACATACATCAACCCGGGAAATTACACTGTATCACTAATTGTTAACGACAGTTGTGGATATGATACGATTCAACATTCATTGACAGTGTGGGCACAACCATTAATGAATTTTACTATGGCAAAAGACACTATTTGCGTTAATGAAATAAACTCATTTTCCAATACTTCTACTTCTACTTTGTCATCTGTGCTATGGAAATTTGGCGATGGAATGACATCAACTTTAAACAACACAACACATTATTACACTGCACCAGGTCTTTACAATGTAACATTGATAGGACACACAGCAAATAATAATTGTATTGATAGTATAAGCAAAACTGTTTTGGTGCTACCAAAACCTAATTCATCAATTAATGCCACACCCGAATTTGGATGTGCAAGCTTACAAGTTCAATTTATTGGTGATTCAAGCTTTCATTTCTGGAGTTTCGGCGATGGGAACACTTCAAGCTTGTTAAATCCAATTCATTCTTATAATCAAGGAGGAACTTATATTGTTCGCTTGATTTCAGAAAATATGTATGGATGTTCAGATACTGCTTATAAAACTATTTCAGTCTATAAAAAGCCTACGGCAAACTTTAATCGTTCTGCTGATAGCTCTTGTACTGTGCCGGTTCAGATTTTATATTTAAATCAATCAATTTCGGCAACAAGCTATTTATGGCTGTTTGGAAATGGAAGCACATCCACTTTAAACGATTCAATAATTGTCAGTTACACTAATTCAGGCATTTACTACGACACTCTTATTGTTTCGAACCAGTATAATTGTAACGATACTATTGTTAAGCCAATAATAATACATGATTCTCCTCACGCTCAGGGAGATTTTACACCAAAAAACGGATGCCAGCCCCTCGAAGTCCAATTTACGAATAGCACTTCAAATGTTACAAATTATCTATGGAATTTTGGTGATGGGCTTATGACAACTAATCCAAACCCAAGCCATATTTATCAGAATCCAGGGACATATCCAATAACTTTATTCGTGACTGCAAATAATGGATGTACTGATAGCATAATGTTTCCTGATTCTGTTTTAGTTTATCCAAAACCACAAGCAGGATTCACTTACAATAATTTAGATTATCCTCTTCCAAATACTGGTAATGTTGGATTTTTAAATCAGAGCTTTTTAAGCAATTATTTTTTATGGGATTTTGGTGATGGATTTAACGATACCACTACAAATCCTGTGCATCAATACATGATTTATGGTAATTACTTAGTAAGCCTTTATGCTGAGAACGATTTTGGATGTAAGGACACAGCTGAAGATTATATTGACCTTGCTCAATTCAAAGGATTGTTTGTGTCAAATGCTTTTTCACCTGACAACGGACCTGAAGAAGTTCGAACCTTTAAACCTAAAGGAATAGGATTAAAAAAATATCACTTATACATTTACGATGGCTGGGGGAATTTAATTTGGGAAACAGATGAACTGAAGAATACCGAACCTGCTGAAGGCTGGGACGGAAGATATAATGGAGTTCCTCTTCCACAGGATGTTTATGTGTGGAAAATCGAAGCTGTTTTCCTGGATGGAACACCATGGCTCGGGAAAAAATATGATAATGGATTGTATAAAAATTATGGAACGCTTACTTTGTTGAGGTGAAGGAATGATATAATGATATAATGATATAATGATAAAATGGTTGATTGTTTTGAATTTAAAAAATTGAGATTTGGAATTTGTTTAGAATTTAGGATTTGTTTTTTAGTGCTTATTTAGAATTTAGGATTTGTTTTTTGGTGCTTATTTGAGATTTGTTATTTGTTTTTTGGTGCTTATTTAGAATTTAGGATTTGGAATTTAGTGCTTATTTAGAATTTAGGATTTGATAATATAAATTAAATGAAAAAAATTGTTTTAAATATTGGTATTTTGCTTCTGCTTTTTCAGACTATTATTGTCAATGGGCAGGATGCTAATTTTTCAATATTTGGCAATAACCCTCTTTATTATAATCCTGCTACTCCAGGTGTTGCTGATGGTATGCAATTCAGATTAAACTATAGAAATGTATGGCCGGGTATTCCGGGAGATTTTGAAACATTCAAGTTTTCTTCCGATATGGAATTAACGAATCTTAATACAGGCATTGGTATTTTAGCTATGTCGAACTGGGAAGGTGAATCGTTTCTAAGAACAAATCAGTTTGGGTTTTGCGTAGCACCCACAGTTAATATTTTGCAAAACACATCATTTAGTGTAGGCATTATGTCTTCTTATGTACAAAAATCCATCGACTGGTCGAAGCTTGAATTTGACGACCAATTGGATAAATTATACGGTAATATTAAGCAAACAAACTTCTCATTTCCATCTTCAAACAGTAAAAGTTTTGCTGATGTAAGCACAGGAATGCTCTTTCGCCATAAAGTAAAGAATAGAAACACAGGAAAATACTCAATGTTCAATATAGGGTTTGCAGCTCATCATGTAACAGAACCCGACCAGTCATTGATTGGAGCCAATTCTCCTTTGAAAGCTAAATTTGTGATTCACTCAAATTATTTGATAGTTGATAAAAGACGTGCTAATGTAGCTTATTCTCCGGGTTTTATTTATGAACATCAATCCGAACTCGAAACCTTTACTTTAGGAATGAACTTTTTCAGAGAGCCGATTTATAGCGGTATTTGGTTTAGAAACAGAAACTACACTATGAATAGACAAGATTTTGAAAGCTTTATTTTTACATTTGGTTATATTCACGACCAGCCACAAGGAATGAAATGGAAATTTGGTTATAGCTATGATGCAACTGTTTCAAAACTAAGTGGCAGCTCTTTTGGTTCACATGAAATATTTTATGCTATATACTTTAAATATGGTCTGCGTCTCGGCAAAATCAGCGATATGATGTTTCACAAAAGAAGAACCGAAAAGAAAATTAAAGAATGCCCACCGGGATTTGAATATTAGGAAGAAAGAATTAATTTATCCATAGATTATTAATTCTTTGGTTCAGTCAAGAATTTAATAAAACAACACAAATACTAAAGTGATTTAAGAACAAGGATTAACGATTTTTGATTTCAGAAGTAAAGCAGATGAATAAATTTGATGAGAGATTAACAGTTTTTTATGAATTAATTATTGAAATATCAAAACTTGTCCGTCTGGATGAAATCCTAAACACACACCTATAAATCAGAAAATTAAACACAAAATGCGATTAAAAAATTAATGAGTTAATTTTAATATTTATAAAAATACTTAAGCAGATCAAAAGTATATTAATGACCACAAAATCAAAAATCGTTAATCATTAATCCTTGTTCTAAAATCAAAAAAATATAAATATCTTAGAAGCTAAGTACCCAGCTCATCAAAATAAAATTATCCAAATTTTTACTAATACCATTTCTATTATCCAAATTTTCATTATATTTAACCCTTAATTAAAATTAAAACATTTAGCTAATGTTAGTAAAAACATACGGAAGCACAATTCACGGTATTGATGCAATAACAATTACCGTAGAAGTTGATATTGGACAGGGATTAGGGTTTTTTATAGTCGGGCTTCCTGATAGTGCTATCAAAGAAAGCCAGCAACGAATAGAAGCAGCTTTAGCAAACAATCAAATGAGAGTTCCCCGGAAAAAGATAGTTGTAAATATGGCTCCTGCCGATATTCGTAAGGAAGGCTCATCTTATGACCTAACTATTGCAATCGGGATTCTTGCTGCTGATGAGCATATTAAATGCGAAAAAATTGGCGATTATATAATTATGGGGGAGCTTTCTCTTGATGGCGGTTTACAACCAATAAAAGGAGCTTTACCAATTGCTATCGAAGCCCTGAAACAAGGTTTTAAAGGTTTTATACTTCCTACCCAAAATGCAAAAGAAGCTGCAATAGTAAACGGATTGGACGTTTATGGTGTTGAAAATATTAATCAAGTTATTGATTTTTTTAACGAAGAAATTAGTCTGGAACCGGTTATCGTAAATACAAGAGAAGAATTTTTCTCAAGCCTGAATCAATATGAATTTGATTTTGCTGATGTCAAAGGTCAGGAAAATATTAAAAGAGCTTTGGAAATTGCTGCTTCCGGAGGACATAATGTAATTTTAATCGGACCGCCCGGGGCAGGAAAAACCATGCTGGCAAAAAGGCTGCCTTCAATTTTGCCACCATTAAATCTTCACGAAGCATTAGAAACGACAAAAATTCATTCGGTTGCAGGAAAAATCTCAAGAGAAGCATCTCTAATTTCGGTAAGACCTTTTCGTTCGCCACACCACACTATTAGCGATGTTGCCCTTGTTGGAGGTGGAACTTATCCACAACCCGGGGAAATTTCACTTGCTCATAACGGAGTACTTTTCCTTGATGAACTTCCTGAATTTAAACGTACAGTTCTTGAAGTGATGCGGCAGCCGATGGAAGACAGAATGGTAAATATTTCAAGAGCAAAATTCAGTGTTGATTATCCCGCCAGCTTTATGTTGGTTTCTTCAATGAATCCTTGTCCTTGCGGCTATTTTAACCATCCCGAAAAGGATTGCGTTTGTGCTCCCGGAGTTGTACAAAAATACCTGAATAAAATCTCAGGTCCCCTACTCGACCGTATTGATATTCATGTTGAAGTTACTCCCGTTGCTTTTAAAGAGCTTTCAAACAGGCAGGATGCCGAACGTAGCGAATTTATAAGGCAAAGAGTTGTTGCAGCCAGAAAAATACAGGAAGCAAGATATAAAGAAGATAAAGACATTCATTGCAATGCACAGATGCGAACAAAACACCTGAAAGAAATCTGCCAAATTGATGAAGCCGGGCAAACACTTTTAAAAAACGCAATGGAGAAAATCGGACTTTCGGCAAGAGCTTATGACAGAATTTTAAAAGTCTCACGAACAATTGCCGACCTTGCTCAAAGCGAAAATATAAATACCGAACATCTTGCTGAAGCAATTCAATATAGAAGTTTGGATAGGGAAAGTTGGGGGACGTGAAATGGTTTCGGGTTTCACACTTCGACTTCCTTTAGATTTGCAAAACCAATTATTTAAAGAATTAAAGTTTCTTAAAAGATATATTAATGATGTTGATATTTCTTTTTTTGCTTCTTTTTTTCTTTGTTAATATCTTTGGTTTTGTTAAT
>JAIPBB010000028.1 GCA_021739805.1 Saprospiraceae bacterium
CAATTTATTGCAGCAGAAATATGGCAATATATGATAATAGAAAGTGAAACAGAAGTTAATAAAGACCATATTGAAAAAGCAGTTTTGCAAATTATTAGATTAAAATCAGATTATTATTGGGAACTTACGAATAAACAAACAGCTAACAGGAAAAAAGTTTTATTCGCATTGAGTAAATCAGTTGATGAAATTTTTTCTAAATCTATAGCAAATCTATATAATCTTGGAGCTGTTTCAAGTACTCAAAAGGCATTGGAGAGTTTTGTTGATGAAGGTATTATTGAAAAAATAAACAAAAAATTCGAGTTTTCTGACCCTATTTATAAACTGTTTCTGCAAACAAATTTGTGATTACGCTGATTGGCGTAACGCCTTTGAGTGTAATGAGAAGAAAAGCTTAACCACTAAGGCACTTAGGACACGAGAAGCACAAAGATTAATTTAGTGGTCATTCAGTAGTCATCCATACGGACAAGTTTAGGTTGTCATTAAGTAGTCATTAGGTAGTCATTAAGTAGTCATTCAATAGTCATGCGGTAGTCATTTGCTTCGCTGTCATTCGTAGTCATTCAATAGTCATTCGCTTCGCTGTCATTAGTAGTCATTCAATAGTCATCCATACGGACAAGTTTAGGTAGTCATTCAATGCGTCATTGCGAGGGAGGAACGACTGAAGCAATCCCTTAAATGAAGTTTTGGTGAAGATTATAAACAGATTGCTTCGCTTCGCTCGCAATGACGGAAACATGGAACTCGTGACTTGGAACCCGAAACAAAAAAATCATAAACAATCAGCGTAAATCAGCGTCAAAGAATCGTAACTCGCGACCTGAAACCTGAAACCTGAAACCTGAAACCTGAAACTCGCACCCCTCGATACATCCCGACTGAAACGTCGGGACACTCGGGATGACTAGAAGGATTAACAATTTAACAATCGAACAATTTGAAGGATAACAGCCCTGAAATAAAAAAAATAATAAGCGAAAATGCTCATCTGTTCTGGTACACTCCCGATGACCAAAAAGAAGACATTAGCCATGAATTTTTGGTTGAAACTATTTTGAACTATGGTAATCTGGATGATATAAGGCAACTAATTAATGTTATGGGTATAAAGGAGGTATCGTCTGTGTTTTTTAAATTGGAAGGCAGAAAAAAATTAAACTACTATCCGGAAATCTATAATTTCTTTTCACTGCTTTTTAAAAAATATGCATAAGGAAATATTTAATCAAAATCAGGTTCAACTTTTACCACTCGTAAAACAGTTTAAAAGAGAATATTTTCTTGTAGGAGGGACTGCGATTGCTCTACATATCGGACATAGGCGTTCTATTGATTTTGATTTGTTTAAATTCAATCAAATAAAACCAAAAAGCATAATTACAAAGATTGAAGAAAATAATTATCCTTATATAGTTACCAGAAGAGTTAGCGAACAACTGAATGTAAGTATCAATGATGTGAAATTTACTTTCTTCCAATATCCTTTTGAAATTAATGCAACAGAAAAGTTTGAAGATATATTGCGTTTGCCAAAACTTATTGATTTAGCGGCAATGAAAGCTTATGCTTTAGGACGTAGGTCAAAGTGGAAAGATTATGTTGATTTATATTTTATTCTGAAAGAGCATTTTACAATAGAGCAAATATGCCAAAAGGCAAATGAAATATACGGAGAATTGTTTTCCGAAAAGCTATTCAGAGCACAACTTAGTTATTTTGAAGATATTGATTATACTGAAGCTGTAGAATATATTGGCAAAGAAATACCAGAAGCTATAATTAAAGATTTATTAATTGATAAGGCTATTGATTTGTTTTGAAAAAATGAAATAAATGGAGATAAATTGAAATAGATGGAAATAAACTTTGTGAAACTATGTGGACTTAGTGCCTTGGTGGTGAAAAAAAGCTTAACCACAAAGTCACTTAGGACACGAGAAGCACAAAGAACTATTTAACAATCGAACCATATAACAATTGAACCATATAACAATTTAACAATCGAACCCTGATAGAATTTTGCAATGCGTTTCACAATTCTACAGGGTAAACAATTTAACAATTTTCAATATTTAACAAACTTCCGAATCTCAAGCTGATCCCTATAGATTATACGAAAGGAATACATACCACTGTTGAGTGTGGAAAGGTCGAGTTTTAAGGTGTTTAAGCCTTTATTACAGTTCTCTGAAAAGACATTTTTAATATAATTACCATTCGAATCAAACAATTGAATCTCAACTTTATCATTATAAGGTAAAATAAAATTCAATATTAGTTCATTATCAACCGGATTCGGATATGGTTCATTGACAATAAAATCATCTTTTATTGATTTACAAAATTCATTGTTTTCTGGATTTACATCATTTTGCAGTCCGGAAACAATTGCTTTTACACAAATAAAATTAGCCGAAGATGCGTCTGATAGCTGGTATGAAGCATTGAATTTATAATTCATGTTTTCACCCGGGAGTAAAAGCCCCGACCAGTCTTCTTTAATTGCATTTTCACCGTTTACCTTGGCAAGTAAACTTAGTTCTTTGATTTTTTGAGTACCAAGATTGATTAAATCTGCTGAAAAAGAGATGTAATTATCTTTAATTTCGGAGTAAACATTCACTACTGCAATATCAATTGGTGAATAAATCACGAATATAGGATGCTGATTTGAATCAGGACAACCGTATTTATTATTGATTAGCAAGGAAACATAAAAGATTCCGCTATCAAGAAAAATATGGGTTGGATTTTCATCGCTTGAAGTTGAACCATCGGCAAAATTCCAAAACCAATTTACGGATTCATTTGAAGTATTAGTAAAATCAACAGTTAATGGTGGTTCGCCATATTCAGGGTCAAATGTAAAATTAGATTCAGGCAAAGGATTGATTTTAATATTTTTTGTGATTGTATCTTTACATCCTGCACTTGAACTTACTATTAAATTGATTGAATAAATGCTTGTATCATTGAAAGTATATTTCGGATATTGAGCTAATGAAGCTGAGAGAGTATCAAAACTCCAATACCAATAGTAAATTGCAGAATTGTTTACTATACTTGTATCAATAAACTGAACAGGAATATTTTTACATAGTTTGCCTGTATAAAAACCGGCTTTTGGAATAGCATCAATAATAACAGCTTTATTTATTTCAGATTCACAGCCATTAAGTGCACGAACTCTTAGATTTACATTGTATTGACCGGAACTGTCTGCAAATAAGTATTTAGGATTACTAATTATTGCTGTATCATTATTTATAAAATCCCATCTCCATGCAACTATTTGATTTGCAGTTGGTGTAGTAGAATTGTCATTAAACCAGGTGGTATCGCCAAAACATGTTTGAGAATAATTAAAATCAGCTTGTGGAGATTGTCTGACAATCACCTGTTTTGAAATTGAATCAACACAGCTAACATTTGAAGTTGTTATTAATTTAACACTATAAGTCCCTGCAGTATTGAATGTATGAATAGGGTTTTGAAAACTTGAAGTATCGGTAATACTTGATGTATCATTAAAATTCCAACTCCACTTATTTAGCTGTCCGAAATTACTAATTGAACTATCGGAAAAATTGATAGATTGACCTGAACAAGTATTTAATGGTTGAAAATTAGGAGAAGGTAATGGATAAACAAAAGTAGTTTTTGAAAAATTATTTGCACAACCTGAGTCTGTTTCAACGGTAAGGTTGACGATATAAGTTCCCGGATTTGGGTAAATATGAGATACATTTCCGGACACTGAGCTTGTCGAAGTGTCATTATCTCCGAAACTCCAATTCCAATAAACAAGGTTAGAGCCATCAATTGTTTTTGATGAATCAATAAAAACAGAATTTATCCCAAGACAAACAGAGTCAACTTCAAAATCACAAACTGGAGCGATTCCTTTAATTGTAATATTAATTGAATCAACAGCAACACAACCCAGAGAATCTGTAACAGTAACATAATAAGTCCCGGGAGTATTAATTGTAATAACACTATCAGTTGAGTTAGTTGACCATGTATAAGAAACCGCATCATCTTTAGCAGATATTAATCCAATCTTGTTGCCGGCACAGAAATTTAAATCCGGACCAAGTGATGCCTTTGATGCAAAAGAATCAACCGTAATATAAAATGTATCACTAACCCAACAACCAAGAGTATCAAAAACATCTACCCAATATTTGCCGGGATTAGAGGTAGTGAAGATGGAATCAGTGCCCCCGATTCCTGAGGGGGTAAACCAAAGGAAATTATAGCGATGATCGAAGCCGGAATGGAGTATTGTGGGGGTGTTTGGGCAGATGACTGAATCTTGTACATTAAGTGTTGGAACTGTATTATAAACATAAACAGTATCACTTGAAGAAAAGCCAAAAATATCTATTACATCAACCCAATATTTTCCGGGTTGATTTACTTGAATAGAACTGGAGGTGTCGGATGTTGACCAGAGATACGTATTGTAATATAGATGTGAATTAACAATTGTCGGACATAATGTGTAAGATAAATCTCTGTCAAATCCTAAATTAACAGGTGGAGAGTATTTATATTTTAGATATTGAAAAATTTGATTATTCAAACTATTGGATATTGATTTACTGAAAATCAGTATTTCTGCTATATCACCTGCAAAGTTTAATGAGGATGGATTATAATAACAAAGCTTATTGAAATTCCATTCACCAGTTATATTATATAAGTTTCCACTAACTTTATTGATTAATATCTGTGCAGTGTTGTCATTGTTTTTACGAGCCATAGTCATTTGCCAAATATTCCCAGGATGAATAGGGCTATTTATCGACGGAGCTCCATCAATCATAGCATAAATGTATTTGTAATTGGAATTGTTTCTTTGAGAACAAATAAAACTTGACCCATAATCGTATAAAAGAACAGCTTTATTGGTAAAATTTAAGTTTCTTTTAAAAATAATAAAAATTGTTCTGGAATTATTTTGATAGAAATTATTACTTAAATCAAAATAATTATTCCCGTCAAATCTTATGATTGGGTGATTATTTAATATTGAATCAATCAATAAAGGTTGTTGGGCTTGATTATTCTGAATTGCATGATTTTGATTATTTGATAAATCATTCCATTGACAAACATTTTTGTTGGAGTCAATTATTAAAGCAGTATCTGACCGTAGCCATAAAATTAGACTATCGCAAGATAATGGTGAGAAAATAGAAAACATTTTCGAATTTGACCAATTTGAAAACGAACTTCCATTCCATGCATTAATTCTCCACCAATATTTTGTTCCTGATGATAGACTATCAATAGTTATAAAGTTATCAATAATCCCAGTGATATTTGAGAAAATATTTTGAAATATAGAGTCTTCAGCGATTTGAAAAGTGTAAAATTCATCTGTAGGGTTGGAATTCCAGTAAAAATTTTGCACAGTGTCTTCACTAATAAAAGAATCAACAGGCCATATTAGGGAATGGTATTGAGATTTTACTATATTAGAGAATAGTAAAAAGCAAATTATTAGAAACAAATATTTTATTTTCATCATAATTCAACAGAATTTTTTAATTTTACAAAGCATAAAGATAAAACTAAATACAACAAATAATCAATAATATTAGCAAGAATTTTTGAATTATAAATATTCTTATTATTGGTTTAATAATTTTTTTTTAAAATTAAAATAAAACTAAATTGACAGATGATATACTTGTAAATTTTTTTTAAATTACGCAAATGAAAAAAAATTTCATTACAGGAGTTGATGGCTTTATTGGTTTTCATTCGTGAGAATTATTATTATCTAAAGAGTATAATATAAAAGCTTTATCTCAATAGAATTATTTTAATTATTGGTGTTGGTTAAATAAAGTTCAAAAAAATAAACATGAAAAAAAGTAATAAAAAAATTTTGGTCACAGGAGGTGCTGGTTATATTGGGAGTGTTTTAATCCGTCAGTTACTTGAAAAGAGTTATAAAGTTAGAGTGCTTGATATATTAAACTTCGGTGGGGATTCTCTGGTCGAATTATTAAATAATCCAGATTTTGAATTTCAAAAAGGAGATATACGGATAAAGGAAGATATTGAACGGGCATTAAATGGGGTAGATGCAGTAGTGAATTTGGCTGCAATTGTTGGAGATCCTGCTTGTGCGAAAGAACCAGAAATAGCCAAAGAAACTAATTTTGAAGCATCGAAAAGTTTATATGATTTGGCAAGTAAAAATGGGGTGCAAAGATTTATTTTTGCTTCAACATGCTCAAATTATGGTAAAATGGCTGATTCCACAAAGTACATAACTGAAGAATCAGAGTTAGCACCTATTTCTCTATATGCCGAAACTAAGGTCGCCACAGAAAAATATCTATTGACACAGGATCATAGAAATACTTGCAAGCCTATTTGTTTAAGATTTTCAACTGTTTACGGACTTAGTCCAAGAATGCGTTTTGATCTCACTGTAAACGAGTTTACAAAGGAACTTGCTTTGGGTAGAGAATTGGTAGTATTCGGGGAGAAATTCTGGAGACCTTACTGTCATGTTGTTGATTTAGCAAAAAGTGTGATAACAGTCTTGGAAGCACAGCAAGAAAAAGTTGAATTTGATGTTTTTAATGTCGGTGATACTAATGAAAATTACCAAAAGAAAATGATTGTGGAAGAAATCAGAATGCAATTGCCTGATTCTAAGATAAAGTATGTTAGTAAAAATGAAGATCCTAGAGATTATAGGGTTTCATTTGAAAAAATTAAAAATAAATTAAACTTTAAAATTACTAAAACAGTAACTGACGGGATTGCACAGGTTATTAAAGTTGTACAAGATGGGATTCTTAATAATCCGAATGATACAAAATATAGAAATTCATAGACCATGGAATATAATGATTATAAAAAAAAATATGAAAATTCAGAAGAATATATAGATGTAAGAAATAAAAATTCTTTTTCTTATCAGCATTATCTTAATGTTTTAAGAAATTGGAAAATAAAGTTTTTATATAAGGTAATACCGAATGGCACAAATATAAACACTATTTTAGAAGTTGGATGTGCAACTGGTGATTTATTAGCCAATTTTCCATGTAAAGTTGCTTTTTCAAACAGAACTGGTTTAGATATCTCAGAAAAGAACATTAAAGAAGCAAAAAACAGATATCCTGAAATTAATTTCTTTTCACAACCTTTTGAAGAATTTGTAAAACATAAAAAAGAAAAATTTGATTTAATAATTCTTTCAGATATTTTAGAACATGTTCCAAATGATGTTGAAATGCTTAAAATTGCAGGAGAAAATTCTAAATATGTTATATTAAATTTACCTTTAGAAAAATGTTGGGAGTTTAAAGATAGAGAATATGGCCCGAACGATTTCAGAGGTCATCTACAGGCTTATGATATTGATGATGCAAGGAAATTAGTTAAAAATGCTGGATTAGAAGTAATAAATTCACAATTGGAATTTTATGTTAAACAAAGTGTGTTTAGAAGATATCTGAAGAATAAATTAGTTGCTAATAAATTAGGAATCAATTTTTTTTTTGGGAGTTTAAAATATAATTGGGAAATAATTGAAATATTTTTTCGGAAAAATAGATATAAAAAAAATTATTTCGCATTTTTAAAATTAAAACAGAATGCAAACGAATAAAAGTGTAATATCCTTTATTAGGAATTTGTATAATACTGAGGATTTTATCCCTTTACACGAACCGTGCTTTATAGGTAACGAAAAAAAGTACTTAAATGAATGTATTGACACAACTTTTGTCTCAAGTGTAGGAAAATTCGTTGACCTGTTTGAGAAAAAAATTTCAGAATATACAGGGGCAAAACATGCGGTTGTTACAGTAAATGGGACAGAAGCCCTTCATATTTCACTCTTACTTTCAAATATTGGAAGAAATGATGAAATTATAACTCAACCGTTAACATTTATAGCAACAGCTAATGCTATCTCTTACATGGGGGCACATCCGGTATTTATTGATGTTGATAGAGAAACTCTCGGACTTTCTCCCCAAAAACTTGAAAACTTCTTATCTGAAAATACAGAAATTCGTAATAATTTTTGCTTTAATAAAATTTCAAAACGGTATATTAAAGCATGTGTGCCTGTACATACTTTTGGGCATCCTATTAGAATTGATGAAATAAAAATTATCTGTGAAAAATATAAATTAATATTAATAGAAGATGCTGCTGAATCTCTCGGGTCATTATATAAAGGCAAACATACTGGAACATTTGGTAAATTAGGGATTCTAAGTTTTAATGGAAACAAAATCATTACAACAGGTGGTGGTGGTATGATTCTTACAGATGATGAAGAGTTAGCAAAACAGGCAAAACATATTACAACACAAGCAAAAGTGCCACATAAATGGGAATACATACATGATAAAACTGCTTATAATTATCGTATGCCAAATATTAACGCAGCTCTGGGAGTTGCTCAATTAGATAATTTAGACAATTTCATAAAAAACAAAAGAGAACTTGCCGATATTTATAAAAACTTCTTTAAAAAAACAGAAATAGAATTCTTTACTGAACCAAAAAATGCCTTTTCAAATTATTGGCTGAATGTTATTATATTAAAAGGTAAAACCGAAAGAGATAAATTTTTGGAATATACTAATTCAAATAGGGTGATGACACGACCGGTTTGGCGTTTGATGAATAAGTTGGAAATGTATAAATATTGTCAGGCTGGAAATTTAGAGAATTCTGAGTGGTTAGAAGATCGGATAGTGAATATTCCAAGTAGTTTTAGAACTATATAAGCTTAAAAGAGAAAAGATTATACACACATTGATTTTCTCCTAAAAATTATTCGGGTTAAATTTTAATGATTAAAATTACAAATAAAAAAATAATGAAAAAAGAAAGTTTTAAAAAAGGTGATTTATATAGTAAAACAATTACAATCTCAGAAGAAGCAATTAATAATTTTGCAGAAGTGACAGGTGACAAAAATCCAATTCACATTGATGAGGAATTTGCATCAAAACATTTATTTAAGAAACGAATAGCACATGGCTTTCTGTATGGTTCATACATTTCTAGAATATTGGGTACTGAATTCCCCGGAATTGGAACCATTTATGTTAGTCAAAACATGAAGTTTATTAAACCAGTATTTATTGGAGATATATTAAATATTAAAATAAGAATAATTAAAATCTTACCCAACAATAAACTTAGACTAGAAACTAATATTGAAAATCAAAATAATGAAATAGTATTGAAAGGGGAAGCAATAGTTTTTAAAATAAATATTTGAGTTGTAACAATCTAAAAAGAAGGAGATTAAAATGAGTTATCAATTTAAAGAAATAGGGAATAATGTTCAAATTTATAAGCCAGTTACTATAATTAAGCCTGATAGAATGGTTTTAAAAAACAATATTTTAATAAGCGAATATGCCTATTTATCTGGAGGTTCTGGTTTATTTATTGGAAATTACATACACATATCATCTCATTCAATTATAAGTGGAGGAGGATACTGTATTTTAGAAGATTTTGTAGGTTTAAGTGCAGGAGTAAGAATTATTACTGGCTCAGAAGATATTTCAGGTAAGGCATTAACAAATCCAACTATACCCAATAAATACAGATCTTATTATAGATCATATGTCATATGTAAAAAACATTCTTTTCTTGCAACAGGCGTTATTGTTCACCCGGGAGTTACAATTGGAGAAGGAGCAGTAATTGGTAGTGGTAGTGTTGTTACTAAAGATATTGATCCATGGGGGATTTATATGGGTATTCCTGCAAAAAGAATTAAAGATCGAAAAAAAGAAACAATCATCAAGCTTGAGGATAAATTACTTTTTGAAACAATGATAGAGCCATCAGATTTCAAAAATGAGGAGAAAATAGCCTTATCTACAAAAAAATGAAATGTTAAATATCAATAGTGTGCCCACCCTTTTGGTGAAATATAGAGTTTTTAATTACAACTTGCTTATTAATTCCATTATAGTTTTTAAATGAATGTGTTACAAGCAATGAATTATTTTATTATTGGATTTTATCATTATAAACACAAGATACTATTGAAATGGTGTTTATGTGGGAATTCCTGTAAGGAAAATTAAATAAAGATCGAAATTGAAAAATAAATTACAAGATAGAATACTAGACCAAGGAGTAGATTTACTCACAGCTTTAAAACAAATGGATACTATTGACAAGAAGTTGTTGTTGGTATTTGATGGCACTAAGTTTATAAATATTATTAGTATAGGTGACATACAAAGAGCTATTTTAAAAAACATTCCATTGTCTACACAAATTAAAGATATATTAAGGGAAAATACCAGAATTGCCCAAGAAAAAGATTCTTTAGAATCTGTTAAAGAGACGATGAAAAAATATCGAATGGAATGTATGCCTGTGATTAATGATAAAATGGACTTAGTTAATGTTTATTTTTGGGAAGAAGTATTCGGATTAGATCAAAAAAGAGTAATAGGAAAGCTAAATTTACCTGTTGTTATAATGGCTGGAGGGAAAGGCACCAGATTAAAACCAATTACAAATATTTTTCCTAAACCATTAATCCCAATTGGATTAAAAACTATTATAGAAGAAATAATGGATAGATTCGTTGAAGTTGGGTGCAGTAAATTTTATATATCCGTTAATTATAAAGCTGAAACAATAAAACATTATTTTGAACAACTTAATAATAAAGTATATCACATTAATTATATTCAAGAGGAAAAACCACTTGGAACTGCTGGAAGTTTATTTATGTTAAAAGAAAAGATACATTCAACTTTTTTTGTTTCAAATTGCGATATCATTATTAAAGAAGATTATTCCGAAATACTAAAATATCATAATAAGAATAAAAACGAATTAACTATCGTATCAGCTTTAAAACATTATCCAATATCTTATGGTACTGTAGAAACTAAAGAAGATGGTGTACTTATAGAATTAATAGAAAAGCCTGAGCTTACATTTCAAATAAATACTGGAATGTATATTCTTGAGCCCCATCTTCTATCTGAAATTCCTGAGAACGATTTTTTTCATATTACTAATTTAATTGAAAATATAAAAAATAGAAATGGAAAAATAGGAGTTTTTCCTGTAAGTGAGGGTAGTTGGAAAGATATTGGAGATTGGAATGAATATTTAAAATTAATAAGTTAGATTTATGAAAATTCTTATTGCTGTAATTGCATATAATGAAGAATTAAATATTAAAGAGACTCTGCAGGATTTAATAGATAATAACAAAATAGGTTATGATATTGTTGTTGTGGATAACGGTTCTGCTGATAGTACAAAGGCGTTAGCAGAGGAAATGGGAATACCTGTTGTTTCTCATTATATTAACTCAGGTCATTCAGGTGGAACCGTGATGACATATTTTAATTATGCATATTATTACAAATATGATATTCTTGTTCAGTTTGATGGTGATGGACAACATATAGCAGAAGAATTACCAAAAATTATTGAACCCGTGAGTAAAGGCTATGATTATGTTATAGGCTCTAGGTTTATTGAGAAAAAGGGATTTCAATCATCTGGCTTGCGAAGAATTGGAATAAAAATGTTTTCATTTATTGCATCAAAGCTAATTGGTCAAAAAATAACTGATATAACTTCAGGAGCAAGAGCATATAGTGTAAAAGTAATTAAAACTTTTGCTAAACATTATCGACATGAAATTTATGATACAACACAATTGCTTTTAGTAGCTTATTATTCAGGTGCTAAAATAAATGAATATCCAATCATCATGAGAGAACGGTTACATGGAAGCTCTGAAGTTAATTTTATTTTTGCTATTGGGTTTATCATAAAAGGATTAATAAATATTTTTGGTATTGTATTACAAAAATCAAATTTAAAACATAATGGGACTAAAAATTAAAATTGTAGCATTAATAATTGGGCTGATATTTTTCTTCTTTATATCCAGGTACTCTAAAAAGAATGCATTTAAACCTTCATATACTTTTTTGTGGTTTTTAGTATGTCTATTTTTAATATCAATACCTATTGCGGAATCTTTTTATCGGTGGATAGCATATTCATTAATTGGGATTGTTGATGCCAGGCATATAATATACATAGTTTTAATTGGCTTTCTATTAGTGTATGTTTTTTATTTAACTATCAAAGTTAGTAAACTTACAGATCAAGTTCAGCAACTTATTAGCTTTACTGCTATTTTGGAAAATCAACAAAAAAAGGGAAATAATGAAGAGTAAATACGTTTATAGCATTAAATATTCATACAAGGGGCTACTTGGTTATGTTGCATATATAGTTTTGTTTCCATCTTTTTTATGTCCCCTTATTCATAAGTGGAGAGGTGTGAAGTTTACGAATGTTTATAAGACTTATATTGCACCAAATGTAATTATAGACAGCTTGTACCCTGAATTTATATCAATTGATGAAGATGTTTATATCACAAGAGGAGTGAAAATTCTTTCTCATTTTAATCCTACTGATCCCTTGAAAAAAATCTTAGGTAAAGATTCAATAGTAAAACCTGTAACTATTAAAAAGGGTGCCTTTATTGGTGTAAATGCTATTATTAATCCAGGTGTTACCATAGGTGAAAATGCTATTATTGCTGCAGGAGCAGTAATAATCAAAGATGTTCCTGATTTTGCAATTGTAGGTGGCAACCCCGCTAAATCTTTAGGAGATATTCGTCAGCCTGTTATGCAATACCTGATAAAAAATAAGAGTATTAATCTTTAAAGCGATGCTTAAACTAATTGTTTTAATGACTAGTCAGTCATTGTTTCTTGTTGGTTCACAAGTTTTTTTAAAAATGGGATTAAAGACAATTGATTTCTCAAAATTTTCAATAGAAGTTATTTTCAAAATGCTATTAATATATTAAATCTGGTTAAGCATATTTTTCATGGGATTAGCAGCTGTTATTTGGTTTTATGTATTAAAGAAATTTGAATTTGGCCTAGCATACCCAATGATTAGCATAAGTTATGTGTTTGCATTATTAGTATCTGTTATTATATTCAAAGAGACTATTCCTTTAACAAGATATTTAGGTGTAAGTATAATTATAATAGGTGTTATTATATTGTTCATTAAATAATTTAAAACAAATGAAAATATCAAATAGTAAATTAGTACTGATTATCTTAATAATTGGGTTCCTTATACGTCTGGGTTTTGTTATCGTTCAATATAACAATAATGTAATGATTCACTATAAAGATGATGCACTTTATATGACTATTGCAGAAGAAGTGATGGAACAAGGACCTTTTGTTAATGATATTAGTAATATTAAAAGAATAGATATTGTAGGATATGGACTACCATGGATAATGGCATTATTTATGTCGGTTTTCGGTAAATCATGGCTAGTTTTATTTGTATTAAATTCAATAATTAACATTATTTCAGTATATCTGATTTATATTATTTCTAAAAAATTATTCGGAAATTTTGCTGGGATAATATCCTTAATCATTGGAGTTTTTTATGTTTTGTTTTTTAAATATTTAGCAACAGCTGGCAAAGAGCCATGGATAATTTTCCTAGTCTTAAGCAACTTCTATTTTTTTATGAAAATAGAGGAGAAACGAAAATCAGTATTGGTGTTTATTTTATTTGTCGTAACATATGTCTATCTTATTCATGTAGATGAAAGATTTATAGTCTTTTCAGTTGTTTATTTCTTTTCATTTATCCTCATTTTTAGAGGAGGAGAAGGGTTGAAAAAAGCTTTTGTTTTTACTTTTTTTGTTTTGTTATTAATGATTCCATGGACTATCAGAAATTATCATGTTAATAGCAAGATCTTTCTATTATCAAAGCGAACATCTGTTTTTACAGATAAAATTTTAGGTTATGAAACTGACTATGACATAACAATTGGTAATATGGAAAAAGAATGTTATCTAAACGAAAATCAAATAGATTCAGTTACTAGTGGATTGAAAAAATATTTTGATTCCGGCAGAAAAATACCAAAAGAACAAATAGATGCAATGCGGCAAGGTATGTTACCAAAAAAATTTAGCAAACTAAAAAGCATATTAGTTACTACTGTAGATCTTTGGAAGCCTATTGATTTTATACATAATTATGAATATACAGGGTATAAATTTGATGGTAAATGGTCTCTAAAGCATAATTTATCTGTTGGATTAACATATGGTGTAGTGTTAATTTTTGCATTATTTAGTTTAATCTTTTTTTTAGTAAAACGTAAGAATAGTAAATGGATAAATTTAATGCTTATTTTCATTCTTATTTATACAATAATACATTCTGTTGTCATGGGATGGGCGGTTCCTAGATATAGTTTACACCTACAGGGTTTCATAATTATCATAGCATCTTATTCCCTTTCATATTTTACGAAAAAAATTATTCCTAGCAAATGGATTGCAAAAATAGAATAATTTATGTCTTTTATTTGAATTTATGCATTTTGAATGTTACTATTAATAATTTTTATTTTGATAAGTACATTGGTAGATTATTAACTCTAAGTTTTATTAATAATTAGTATTCAATAATGGGAGATTATACACAACTATTAGGAGTTTCATCATTTCAAATTTATGAGTATTACTTTTTTGTAATAATTTCTTTAGTATATGTGCTCTGGAAATTTGGCATTAATAAAATATCAGTTTTAGTTGTACTAATCTTCTGGGAAGGATTAAATGGATTGTTAGCTAAAATGAATATCATTTCTCCTGAGTATTATCGTTTGATTTTCATTTTATATCTATTCTATGTATTTGGAAGGGACGTATTTAAAAATAAAAATAATGAAGATAATTTTATCCGTATTTCATTTATGATTTTTACCCTTTCTTATGCTATTACACATATATTAAATGGAGGGAAGCCTTTAAATATATTAAGCCAATTTTTTTTTGGTTATGCTGTTGTTTTCCTTTTATATTTTGGTTTGCGGGAAAAGATAAAAAATCCAAATCATAAAAGTTATTTAGAAAAACTAATAGTTACTATTTTATTTATTCAAGTATTATTAAGTTTTGTGAAATTTCTTATTATTGGGAATATTGAAGCAATTGTTGGCAGTATTTCTGCTAAGGGTGCTGGTGTAGCAGTAGTTTTCCCCATATTTGCCTTTATTTTTTATAGATTTTATAAACGAAATAGTTTTAATACAAAAGAGTGGATTTTTGCTATTTCTTTTTTTTTAATCGCAATTGTTAGTAATAAAAGATCACCTGTTTTTATTTTCCCAATAATCATAATTTTAATGGTAACATATATAGACAGAAAAGTAAATATAAAATCTTTGTTTAAGTATATTCCATTAATTTTAATAGTGTTTTATATTGGCATAAGATCTAATAGATCTTTTAATCCAGAAAATTCAGCCTGGGGTAGTTTTGATATTGAATATGCAATAAAATATGCATTTTTATATAATTTTGGTGTTGAAAGTTTGGATAAAGTAACTGCAGGGAAATCTGATGTGGGACGAGGGGCAGGTTTATTAATGATGTTTTCTGATAAAGAACTAAATAGACTTAATATAGTGGAAGTATTATTTGGGACAGGTGTATCAGCAATTACATTAGATAAAGGGATTTTAAATTATCTAGAGAATATGGATTACGATGGCCTAATAGGATTCTTTCAAGGTATGTTTTATATGTTAGGTATTTGTGGCTTGGTGTCATATTCCATTTTTATTTATGCAATTATTCGAGCTATCAATAACAAAAGACTTAGAAAAGTTTTATTAATTTTTATTTTTTGGGAGATATTTTTTTATGGTGCAATGTCAGTAAAGGCAAATTCCATGGCTTTTTTATTAGTTGCAATCATTGTATACTCCAATGCTTTATTCCAAGAATCAATGGCAAGCAAAAGCTTAGAAGATTTTTCAATAGCACATGCTAAGTAATTAACAATACTATAAAACTTTCTCATATCTACAATAAGAATTCTATACATATGAAATTTTCAGATAAAGTATCAATTGGATTATATACAATTTCAAATGAAACCCCGGTTTTTATTATAGCAGAAGCTGGTGTAAATCATAATGGTAATATGCAATTGGCAAAAGATCTTATAGATGTTGCTGTTGAAGCACAAGCAGATGCAGTTAAATTCCAAACTTTTAAAGCAGAACATCTTATTCTAAACTCAGTTGAAAAGGCTCCTTATCAAAAGCAAACAACTAATAAAGATGAAACTCAGTTTGATATGCTTAAAAAATTAGAAGTATCAATTGATCAAAACAAAGAACTACTTGATTATTGTACAGAAAAAGGAATTATTTTTCTTACTACTCCATTTGATGAACAAAGTTTGGATGAACTAGATAGTCTTAATTTATCTGCTTATAAAGTGGCATCTACTGATCTCACTAATCTTCCCTTTTTAAGAAAGATTGCAATCAAAAACAAACCTATCATTCTTTCTACCGGTATGAGTTATTTTTCTGAGGTTCAGATGGCACTTGAAGAAATCTATCCATTTAACAAAAATGTTATTTTATTACAATGCACTGCCAACTATCCTATTGCTGATTGTGAGGCTAATCTAAACGTAATCCTTACTTATAAGAAGGCATTTGATATTCTTGTTGGATATTCCGATCATTCAGTAGGAATTGGTGCTGCGCCATATGCAGTTCCATTGGGTGCAAAAGTAATAGAAAAGCATTTTACCATAGACAAATCCGTTGAAGGACCTGACCACAAAGCATCGCTAACACCAAACGAGTTAAAGGATTTTGTGAGACAGATAAGACAAGTAGAAGAATATATGGGAAGTAAAATCAAAAAGCCAAGTCTTGATGAAATTTATACTCGAAAGTCTCTTCAAAAATGTCTTGTAGCTACTCGAAACATTCCAAAGGGACAATTCATTATGGAGAATGATATTGTTGCTAAAAGAACCGGGGGAAAAGGTCTTTCTCCAATTTATTATAAAATCCTTATAAATAAGCGAGCATCGAAATCATATAAAATAAACGATCTTTTTGATGAATAAAAAAATTGCTCTCATTGGTGCTGGGGGACATACTCGCTCGCTTATAAGCTTGATTAATAAAACTTCTTTCAAGATTGATGGCATCTATGATGATAACTTTAATCCTGATATTTCGGAATTTATCAATGGTTGTCTTGTAAGCGGAAAACTAATTGATTTACCTGAAAATTCAACTATAATTCTTTCAATAGGAAATAATGAATTGCGCAAGAAACTTTATTCCAAATTTAAAAAAAACATTCTTAAGGAGAACATTATTCATCCTAATTCGACAATTGAGAAATATGTTTTCATAGGAAACTCTAATCAAATATTTGCTTCTGTTTATATTAATTCCCAAACAAGAATTGGTAATAATAATATTATTAATACTGGTGTAATTCTTGAACATGAAAATGAAATTGGTGATCACAATCATATTTCAATTGGATCAATTTTGGGAGGAAGAGTAAGTATTGGAAGTTCCTGCTTCATTGGAGCTGGGGTAACAATAATTGATAACATAAGCATATGTAGCAATGTAATCGTTGGAGCAGGGAGTGTTATTATTAAAGACATTATAGATCCAGGAACATATGTTGGCAATCCTACACATAAAATAAAATGATATTTATTTCAACATCATGCATAAAGTCTAATACGATAAGAGAATCAATAGAAAAACTTGTCAAACATGGCTTCCACAATATTGAGTTATCTGGTGGTACAAGAAGTTATCCGGAACTTGAATCGGATCTTCTGAATTTAAAAAAACAACATAATCTAAATTTCACAATACATAACTATTTCCCCCCTCCCCAAGAGCCATTTGTAATAAATATAGCATCTGAAAATGAAGAAATTCGCAAAAAGAGCTTAAATCATTTTCAGAAAGGGATTCTTTTAGCACAAAAACTAGATGTTGATAAGATTGGCATGCATGCTGGATTTTATATTGACCCTAACGCTTGTGAAATAGGAAGTCCGTTATCATATTCAATAGTCGCAGAAAAATCTGAATCACTCTTTAGGTTTATTGATGGATTTAATTACTTACAAAATGCAGCAGGTAATATAAAACTTTATATAGAGAATAATGTTATTTCCAAAAGTAATTTTGAAACATATGGAAAGAATCCTTTGATGTTAACTTGCTACAGTGAATATATCGAACTAAGGAAACTTATTGATTTTCCGTTAATTCTAGATGTTGCGCATCTCTTTGTAAGTTCTAATACATTAGGTCTTGAATTTGAAAGTGAGATAAAAGCATTATTGAAGGTCTCAGATTATCTGCATTTAAGTAATAACGAAGGGATTGAAGATAGCAATAGTGCCTTTGAAGAAAAGAGTGAGATTTTTAATTTCCTCCTTCAAAACAAAAAATTGATAAAAAACAAAACAATTACTCTTGAGATTTATGAAAACATTGAAGTAATAAAAAAATCACACCAAATCATATCTAATCTATTTGAATAAAAATAAAAAATGAAGTACCCTATTTATTTACCAGACATTACAGAGCATGAAAAAAAACTAGTAAATGATTGTTTGGATAGCACATGGATATCTTCCAGAGGTGAGTATATTGAGCAATTCGAAGAAATTGTAGCCGATTATGTTGGAACGAAGCATGCTGTGGCAGTTTCTAATGGTACTGTTGCGTTGCATTTAGCGTTATTGGCTCATGGAATAGGTTCGGGTGATGAAGTTTTAGTGCCAGATTTAACATATATTGCAACAGCAAATGCTGTTTTATATGTAAATGCAACTCCTGTTTTTGTTGATGTGGAACAAAAAAGCTGGAATATATCATGCGATGATATTATAAAAAAGATAACATCTAAAACCAAAGCAATAATAGTTACTGATATTTATGGAACTCCTCCTGAAATGGATGAAATTAATAGAATTGCAGCTCTAAATAATTTAATTATTATTGAAGATGCAGCTGAATCATTAGGGGCTGAATATAAGTTATTAAAAGCAGGTAATTTAGGTCAAATAGGAACTTTAAGTTTTTTTGGAAATAAAACAATTACTACTGGCGAAGGAGGAATGGTTCTTACAAATGATGCAAACACAAACTATCTGTTAAGGAAATTAAGAAATCAAGGAAATTCGGATTCAGTTAGATATTTCCATGACATTCTTGGCTATAATTATCGAATGACTAATATTCAAGCAGCCATTGGTGTAGCACAAATGTCAAGAATTGAATGGATCCTTGAAAAAAAGAAAAACATTCAAAAGTGGTATAAAGAAAGATTAAAAAATTTGGTAGATTTTCAAATAATTAATGAGGGTATTGTTTCTTCTTATTGGATGGTTAGTTTTCTTTTAAAAGATGAAGAACAAAGAAATAACCTTATGAAATTAATTGGAAAAGAAGGAATTGAAACCCGACCATTTTTTAAACCAATTAGTTCTATGCCTTTTTATACTATTGAGAAAAATGAAGTTTCTTATAATTTATCAACTCGTGGAGTAAATTTACCAAGTTATCCTGCATTGGATGAGGATGACATAGAGCAAATATGTACTAAAATAAAAGGCATAATTTTAAAGAAATAAAACCATAGATTAATATCTAAATAATCAAAGATATAGAAATGAAAAAAGCATTAATTACAGGTGTTACAGGACAAGATGGCTCATATTTAGCCGAATTCTTACTTTCAAAAGGATACGAAGTACATGGTCTAGTTAGAAGATCCAGTTTAGAGCAAAAGTTAAGGATTGACCATTTATATAAAGATCCCCATATTAATGGAAATAATTTTAAAGTACATTATGGTGATATTACAGATTCAAGTAATTTAGTTAGGATAATTGAAAAAATCAATCCTAATGAAATATATAATCTAGCAGCTCAAAGCCATGTAAGAGTTTCTTTTGATATACCTGAATACACTGCAAATGCTGATGCTCTTGGAACACTTAGAATTCTTGAGGCAATAAGAATTTTAGGATATAATAATGAAGCGAAATTATATCAAGCGTCAACTAGTGAATTATTTGGAAAAGTGCAAGAAATTCCTCAAAATGAAAATACACCTTTTTATCCAAGGAGTCCTTATGGAGTTGCTAAACTATATGCATATTGGTTAATAAAAAACTACAGAGAAGCATATAATATTTTTGCATGTAATGGCATTTTGTTTAATCACGAATCTCCTAGAAGAGGCAATAGCTTCGTTACTAAAAAAATAGCGTGTGCTGCAGCAGAAATTGCAAAAGGGAGAAAGGATAAATTATTTCTTGGAAATATTGATTCCAAAAGAGATTGGGGTTATGCTCCTGATTTTGTTAAATCCATGTGGATGATTTTACAGCAACCAGAATCCGATGATTTTGTTATAGCAACAGGAGAGACTCATACTGTAAGAGAGTTTGTTGAAAAATGCTTTAACTATGTTGGAATAATAATTGAGTGGAAAGGATCCGGAGTAAATGAAATAGGATTAAATTCAAAAACGGGAAAAGAACTGATTAATATTGATCCCTATTATTTTAGGCCAACTGAAGTGGATATATTGTTGGGTGATTATTCAAAAGCAAAAAAGGAGTTGGGTTGGGAACCAAAAACCAAATTTGAAGATTTAGTGAAAATCATGATGGATTTTGAATATAACAATAAAGAATATTCAGCAATATTTTAAACTGAATAATATTGTTTCGTAATGCATTAATGGTGATTCCAAGCAGATACGAATCAAAAGATATTAAGAGTAATACTTGGAATAGATATGATTAATAATAAAAGAGTTCTTGCAATTATACCTGCAAGAGCAGGAAGTAAAAGACTACCTAATAAGAATATTTTAAATTTAGCTGGAAAACCTTTAATTGCCTGGACTATTGAAGCAGCTTTGGATTGTCATTTTATTGACAAAACTATTGTATCAACAGATTCTTTAAAAATAAAAAAAATATCAAAAAAATATGGAGCTGAAGTCCCATTTATTCGACCTAATAAGTTGGCAACGGACTATGCAACAACTAATGATGTTATAATACATGCTTTGGAACAATGTCGTAAGCAAAATCAAAATTTTGATATAGTTGTACTTTTACAAGCAACTTCTCCTTTGCGTTCATCACAACATATTGATGAAGCCCTCCACATTTTTAATGAAGACTTGGATATGGTGGTCTCAGTTAAAAAATCACATGCTGCATCCGTTTTGTGCACTGAAACAGAGGATGGTTTTTTAGAATTTGTACTAAACAAGGAACTTAAGAGAAGTCAAGATTTTAGTAATTATTTTGAATATAACGGAGCGGTTTATATAATTAGTGTCAACGCAATAATTGAAAAGGGACTTGCTGGTTTTACAAAGAAAATAAAGTACATTATGCCTGAAGAGTATTCAGTAGATATTGATACTTATTATGATTTTAAAAGAGCAGAGGAAATTCTAAAACTTATTTGATAATAATACTTAAATGGAAGAGAAAAGAACAAGTAAGTTCTACGTTGGAAAATTATTAACAGGTAGTATTGCAATGATGTTATCAGAGGCATCTATGAAAATGGTTATGTTGATAATTCTTCCTATAATGACCTATTATCTTTCACCTCGTGATTTTGGAATTATTGCATCAATTAAAATGGTAGAGGGTTTTCTGATGATGTTCTTTAATCCAGGAGTGATATCGGGCACAACTCGCTTATATTATGACACAGAAGATATAGCTGAACGCAGGACTCTTATAGGAGGCAGTTTATTGTTTTTTTTGATATTAGGAATAATTACAACAACAGCTTTATTAATTGCTGGTGAAGATTTCTTTGGAAATATATTTAATGAATTCGAATTGTATCCTTTTGGAATAGTTGCTATTCTAGCAAGTGTACTTATTCAGCCTAAGCGATTATGGTCCGCCTTATTAAGTTTTCAGTTTAAGATTCCCAAAATTGCACTCTTTTCTGTTATTCGAATGATAATAGATGTCTCAATATCTATTTATCTAGTAACAATTCTTTTATGGGGTGTTGAAGGTCGTGTAGTGGGCATGGTTTCGGGTATTGTTTTTACTTTTATTGTTGCAATGATTACACTCTTAAGATATGTTAAGGGGTATTTTTCGTTGCGGAAAATGTGGCAGATTCTAAAATTTAGTCTGCCTTTAGCACCTGCAATTTGGGCCTATTCAGCATTAGATATCGCAGATCGTTTCTTGATCGAACATTTTATTGGACTAAATGATCTTGGAATATATTCTAT
Organism: Saprospiraceae bacterium; assembly: GCA_021739805.1. The sequence continues at coordinate 22,227 of JAIPBB010000028.1, forward strand.
AGCATATATTTTATCTTCTGCCCCGTTATTTGTTTCTTTAGGTTTTCGCAAAATGTGGGAGCCCATATTCTATGAAAACATGAATAATAATAATTACAAAGGGATTAATTCTTTGATTAAAACTTTTGTTGTTGTCATTAGTTTGATTTGTAGTTGTTTAATTTTATTTTCTGAGGAGTTAACGACAGTTGTTCTGGCTAAGGACTTCTCCGCAGCCAGCACTATTATTCCATGGGTTACTTTAGGTGTGTTTTTTCTTGGAATTTTACCTATCAGTAATTCATTTATTACTTACGAGAAGAAATTCAAAAGAATAAGTGTAAATGCTGCAATATCAGCAGTAATTAACATATTTTTAAATATTATATTATTACCAAGAATAGGTATTGTTGGCAGTGCAATTGCTACTTTCATATCTTATCTGATTTACTTCATTCTTAATTTATGGGTTGTTGGAAGTTTGTTTATTAAAGTTACAAGTTTTAGAATATTTGTCGTGCCACTTTTAATCCTTTTCCTTACAATAATTATCTATTTTAGTTTAGAGTTGACAATTCTATCTTTTATTATTAAAATTTTGTTCCTTTTGGTAATATTGATTTTTGTTTTGGTAATATATTTTAATAAAAGGGAGAAAGCCTTTGTAAAATCATTCTATTTAGGTTTTTTTTCAAAAAAAAGTAAAGAGATATAAATTAATGAAAAAGAAAAATACAGTTTTTTTGCCTATAGAAACTAAGGTAAGGGAATTTGAAAGTAAGGTTTTGCTTTCTTCTTTTCTCTTGAATGAGGGATTCGATATAGTAATTGGTGCAAGAGGAGCAATTCAAAGAGAACTGAACTATGGCAAAGGTGGTTTGTTGATTTATAAGAGTATTTCATCGGTATTATTTGATAAGTTTGAAAAATATCGGAAAAATGGCACAAAAATTATTATTGTTGATGAGGAAGGCACTGTTTTTTTTAGCAATGAAGAAGAAACTGTGAAATCCAGAGTGCCATCAGAAAGTTTTAAATATCTTGATGATTTTTATGTTTCTGGAGAAAGAATTAAGGAGTTAATAACGAATTATTATGAACATACAAAAGAGCTGTCAATATATGTTACCGGAAATCCAAGGTTTGATTTATTAAAACCTAAGTATCGTGAATTATATGAAGATATTATTAAGGAAAGAGCAATATTGTATGGTAAATATATATTAATTAATACAACATTTGGATCTGGTAACCCTTTTGATGGTTGGGATACTCAGAAAGAAAGAATATGTAACAATGCTGATTTTACTAATGAAGTTAGAAATGTTTTATTAGATAAAATGGAATGGGATAAAATGAATATTCAATCCTATATTGATGCTGTAAAACAATTAAGTAAAGAATTTCCTGATTATTCAATTATTATTCGCCCTCATCCATCTGAGAATTTAAATGGCTACTCAAAAGAATTATCATCTTATAAAAAGGTGTTTATAGTTCGTGAAGGAAACGTATACCCATGGATTTTTGGTGCATCAGTAATTATTCATTATGATTGTACAACCGGAGTTGAGGCTAAGATAGCATCAAGACCTGTAATATCGTTTACTCCAAATTATAATCAAAATCTAGCAGCCTGGTTACCGATTAGTATTAGTGATTATCGTGCCAATAATGTAGATGAACTCATTTTTCATATCACAAATGTTATTGATGGAAATGCAACAGATTTTTCATTAGATAGTAACAAAATCAAGATTTTAAATGAATACATATTAAATATTAGTGACAACGAGGCTACACTAACCATTGTTAAAGCCATTATGGAAAATAGTAATAATTACGAATATTTTGTCCTTTCTAGTATAAAACTATTTTATAAGCGAATATATGATTCTATGCGCAAATTGAAGAAAAATTTGCTTTCTGTCAAATCAGCATATTATAGTCGTTTTGAGGGAATAACAAAACATGAAACAAAACTAATGATTGATAAATTGATTGCTATAAATAAGTTGAATGTTAAATGTACAGTATCTAGATATGGATCAGATGCGATAATTATTAAGGAAAAGATTTAGTTAGTGAGAATACAATTGTTAGATATAAATTAAGTTTATGAAAGTATTAAACC
>JAIPBB010000029.1 GCA_021739805.1 Saprospiraceae bacterium
GCATTAACTCTTCCTCTATATCAAAAAATTGTACCTTTTTTCATAGCATTATTGATACTCAACTGGATTATTGAAGGAGTTTTAAACCCTATTCAATTTAAAAGAATCGACATAAGGTTTAAATCTTTTTTTAAGCAAAAAAATCATACAACTGCAATAAGCTTCATACTGCTATATTTGATGTATTTAACTGGTATGCTGTATTCTGCAAATTTAGAATATGGAAGTTTAGACTTAGGAATTAAATTATCTTTCGTAGTATTTCCAATAATTTTTTTAACAATAAATCAGGATTTTATAGAAGAAAAACAGTATAAATCAATATTTTCTGCCTTTATAATTGGATGTTTTATTAGTTCAATAATTTGTCTTGCTAATGCATTTTATGGATATATCACAACAGGCAAGGAGCATCTTTTCTATTATACTTATCTGTCGGTATTCCACCACCCCAGTTATCTTTCAATGTACATAAACTTATGTATTATTATTCTTATTGCAAGAATATTCAACAAAGAATCTAAATTCACAACTTTGCAAGTCATATCTAATAGCTTATTACTATTTTATCTTTTTGTATTCGTTATTCTATTAACCTCACGCTCAGGAATTATTGGATTGATTCTAGTATATTTTGTAGGCATTGTTTATTTGATATTTGTCAAAAGAAAAATATTAATTAGCATAGTAATCCTTTTGTCAATATCTCTAATATCCTTTTATTCATTCAAGTTTCTATCCTATATGTCATCACGCTTAACAACAACTGCCGAGGAAATGTCCGGAGATAAAGAAATTGACAAAAACAGCAAATACTACAATACAAATACAAGATTATTAACTTGGGAATCAGCACTTGAAATAATCAAAGAACATCCAGTTGTCGGAGTAGGAACCGGGGATGCCAGAGATGAGTTGACAAATAAATATAATGAAAAAGAAATATTACCAATGTTAAAGAAATATTTAAACGTTCATAATCAATTTCTGCAAACATTTCTAACAGTTGGAATAATTGGTTTTATTTTACTGGCGTTAAGCATCATTATTCCTTTTATTAATGCTATTAAAAATCGAGATTTGATTCTTTTCGTTTTTGTTATGCTTATAGTACTGAATTTCGCAGTTGAGTCAATGCTCGAAGTTCAGGCAGGTGTAATTTTCTATAGCTTTTTTGGAATTTTACTCACACAAAAAAAGGCTCCGCAAAACGAAGCCTTTTAAAATATCTATTTAAGAAGTCTTAAACAGCACCTTGATCTATCATTGAATCTGCAACTTTAACAAATCCACCAATATTAGCACCATTAACATAATTGATAAATCCGTCTTCTTCTGTTCCGTATTTAACACAAGTTTCGTGGATATCTTTCATTATTTGGTGTAATCTACCGTCAACTTCTTCTCTTGTCCATGATAAACGAAGTGAATTTTGTGACATTTCAAGACCTGAAACAGCAACACCACCGGCATTAGCAGCTTTACCAGGACCATAAAGAATTTTCGCTTTTATGTAAACTTCAACTGCTTCTGGAGTAGAAGGCATGTTTGCACCTTCAGAAATACAATAACATCCATTAGCAACAAGAATTTCAGCATCTTCTTTATTAATTTCGTTTTGTGTAGCATTTGGAAGAGCAACTTCACATTTTACACCCCATGGTCTTTTACCATCAACATACTCACAACCGTATTTGTCAGCATATTCTTTAATACGACCTCTTTTAACATTTTTAAGATGCATTACAAAAGCAAGTTTTTCAGCATCTATTCCAGCTGGGTCATAAATATATCCAGCAGAATCTGATAAAGTAACAACTTTACCACCTAGTTGAGTAACTTTTTCAGTAGCATATTGAGCAACATTACCTGAACCTGAAATAACAACAGTTTTTCCTGCGAAAGATTCACCTCTTGTTTTCAACATTTCTTCAGCAAAATAAGTAGCACCATAACCAGTTGCTTCAGGACGAATTAATGAACCACCCCAATTTCTGCCTTTTCCAGTTAAAACACCAGTAAATTCATTTCTGATTCTTTTATATTGTCCGAACATAAATCCAATTTCTCTTCCACCTACACCGATATCACCGGCAGGAACATCTGTATCTGGTCCAATATGTTTGCAAAGCTCTAACATTAAGCTTTGGCAAAAACGCATAACTTCATTATCTTATTTTCCTTTAGGCTCAAAATCAGAACCACCTTTTCCACCACCCATTGGTAATGTAGTAAGACTGTTTTTCAATACTTGCTCAAAAGCTAAGAATTTTAAAATTCCAAGATTTACAGTTGGGTGAAATCGCATGCCACCTTTATATGGTCCAATAGCACTACTCATTTCGATTCTAAAACCACGATTTATTTGAAGTTCTCCTTTGTCATCAATCCAAGGAATTCGGAATATAATAACTCTTTCAGGTTCTACCATTCTTTCAAGAATCTTGGCAGCTTTATACTTTGGATTTTCTTCAACATAAGGGATAAGTGATTCGACTACCTCGCGAACTGCTTGGTGAAATTCTACTTCTGATGGATTCTTGGCAATAACTTTTGCCATAAAATCTTCAATCAATTGTTCATACATGTTTAACAGTTTTTTAGTTTTTATTAATTTTAATTTGTTATTTGATTTTTTGTTTAATTCATGGCAATATTAATTAACTAATTTATTAAAACAAAAAAAAACAAGCTCTTTTTATTAAAAATCATTCAGTTTTTTTCAATGTGGCTTTTAAAATTAATAAATTGAGTAAAAAACTGACTTATATCATATTATAAAAAAAGCCCGAAGTAAACTTCAGGCTTTTAATATTTTTTTGTTTGTTCTTATTTCTGAACAATTATTTTTGCTGTTGCCTTAGTTTCTCCGGTTATCATTTGAACAATATAAGTCCCATTTGCAAACTCACTACAATCAAGATTATATTTATGAGTACCTGATGGCATTTGTGCCAGATTAACTCTTTTCATCAATTTACCTGTGATACTATAAACATCTATCAAAACTTTTGATGAGTTTTGCAGCGTATAAGAAACATTAGTATTATTTACAACAGGATTTGGGTAAACAACTAAATTCGAATTAACTGAAACAATTCCATTAGTCTTTGGCTCATCAATTGACATCCACTTAGTATTTTCAAAAAATCCTCTTCCATGCGTTCCTACATAAATAGCACCTGTATTTTGTGTTTGGGGAAATGTGAGTGTAAATGTTTCACCATCTTTAACAAAGGAGTGTGAAACGTAAGGGAAATTATAAGTTTGTTGTTTGATAGAATGAACAGGAACAAGAGCTAACCCGTCATTTTCCGGTGTCCATGTTGGATTACCTGCTTGAATATTATCTGTTGCAAAAACACCAAATTCAGTTCCAATAATTACAGTATTTGAATTATTCATCCTAATAACAGCACCATAAACAGGCAAAGTAGATGTAAGATTACCCTGCTTTGAGACAAATGTTGGTCCTGATGATGAAGTATCAAGAGCATTTGTAGTTCTGTAAATGTGAGGAGAGCTGCTAAAAGTCCCTAAAGTAACAATAGCATGATTTGGATTTGATGGATCAATAGCAATATTTGTTATAGCTCTTCCTCCTGAGTTGATATTAAGTTGTTTTTGAATAATTACAGAATTTCCTGTAGCAATATCAGTATTAAGCGAATCATAAGATGCACCCAGATTGCTAAACCTATATAAGTTTCCATTTGATGTCCCAAGAAATAACACATCACCATCTTTTGTAATCGACATTGTTTGTGTGGTGCCATTAAATGAGCCAATTTTAAACCAATCAGGAGTTTTCGAGAAATCTAGTGCTTGACGTGTCATCCATAATTGACCAATACCTCCAAGAAAATACTTAGACTGAACCGGGTCAATTGCCTCTACTACATCATCTTTATAAATCTGTGTTGTTAGAGTATGTTTAAAGGGATATAATGCTGTTTTACTTAATAAAGTAAGTGTTGTTCCAACTGCATAATTTGTATCCGCAACCCATAGGAGAGTATCATGAGAATTTGGGTCGTTGATACTTTCCCAAAATAAAATTGGAGTTACAAATGGAGAAGGCCAATCTCTTCCCGGTGTTCCAAGAAGCTCCATTCTGGCACTCATAAAATCGTAAAGATTTGCACCTGCATCAGCTGATCTTTTAATACCACCAAAATAAACAGAAGAAAAATAAACATCAGGCTTAATATGTGAAAATGCACAATATCCACCATCACCACCTTGAACATCCTTACCGTGGTAAGGGAATGGTCCTTTTCTTTCAACTGCAATAGTACCGTTATCCTGGGTTCCACCCATTACTCTACCGTCAAATCCTACCGCTAATGTAAAAAATTGAACTGTATTATAGTTTATATTTCTTGTATGCCAGGTGATTCCACCATCAATTGATCTTGAGACACCACCATCGCTACCTGAAAATATAATATTAGGATTAGTAGGGTGGAAAGTGTAAGCGTGATGGTCAGCATGAATATAATATTTGTAATAAGGTCCATCAGGGTCAGCAGATGATAAGGATACTTGAGTCCAACTACCTCCATATGTCCAAGTCCATAAATTAACTCCACCTAACAGTATTTTATCTTTATTATTTGGGAAAACTTTTATAATATTATCATAACTTCCTTGATTACTAAATGGTTGAAAATTAGTGCTTCCCGGAGGTCCTATTAATGACCATGTATTGCCTTTATCAACACTTCTGAAAATTCCAAATAAGTCACCCGAAGAAGAAGCCAAACTTGCATACACATAATTTGGATCTGTTGGGGAAAATGCGAATTCTATACGTCCAACAGCACCTGAACTGTTTGTTGTTGGAAGGTCAGTACCATTATTTGATGATTTTTTCACATAGGTTCCAGTATTCCCATTAGGTGATAAATAGCATTGATTTGCTATTGATGCGATAACTGTACCATCGGAAGCAACCTGGACTTCATCACACCTAACAGTATTATGAGCAACAACCCAATTTGCACCACCATCATCAGTATATTTTAATCCTACATTAGTAGCAGCATAAACTCTTGCTGTAATTGGGTCGCAAGCTAATTCACTCACAAATGCCCATGCAACATTAATGTTATTTGCAACCGTAGGAGTTGTTCCAGGCATTTGAATAAAGTCAGTACCATTAGTTGACATAAATATTCCTTTACCAATAGAACCAACAGTGGTATTAGCAGTACCAGTGGCTGAAGTAAAGCTTTCACCAGTTCCAACATATATAGTCCCGTTTTTATCCTGAGCCATACAACAAACCGGAAGACTTTTTGTAATGCTGTCTAATTGAAACCAAGAACTACCGGCAGTTGTAGATTTCCATAAACCACCTGAAACACTTCCTGCAAACATTATATTAGGATCATTCTTATCTATTAAAATTGATCGTGTTCTTCCTCCAACATTATCAGGTCCAATATCTGTCCATGTTAGATTTAAAGAAGCTTTTGTTTCACGCGAGAATTTCTCAACAGCCTTTCTTGTTTGAATGTATAGAGCCGGATCAAGTTCTCCTGTAATAGGGTCGTTCCTAAGAAGTTTATAATATTCGACTGCTCCATGTATTCCATTTTGTTCAATAGCATTGGCATTACGAGGAACATAAAATTGTTCATCCTGACCATTTTTTGAACTAATAAAAACAGCAACAACTAAAAGAACTGCTGCAAAACTTAAAAATAAACGTTTCTTTTTCATACTAAAATATTAATAATTTTATATAATAATTCTTATTTTTAAAGTGGCACAAGTTACATCTTTTTTAAAAACCCACAAAGAAGTTTTTGTTAAATTAATAAACATAATAAGTAACTGCAATTTATCACTTTACAAGTATAATCTAATTTTAATTCTTTACCAATTTGTAATCAGTTAACGGTTATTATAAAACAGTTTAAGGTTATTTAATGATTAGTTAAATCTTTTTCCAAAATTAAAACTCAAATAAAAAGATAAAAAGAAATAACTTTCGTCATTAAATGCCATAATTGGAATTGGCTTTGGATATACGTCAATAATAACTCCTGTTTCAATTGCTTTGATGCTTTCGTCCCAAATTCCATATTCAAAATTCAACCCAAGTCTTGTGTATAATCCAGGATAAAGTTTTAATTCATCAATGCCTTTTCCAAATGGACCCTTTCCATAAATATCATGTAATGAATGCTTGTTAGGGTCATATTTTTCGACAGTTAAAAGAACTTCATTATAATTGCTAGCGTCATAAATATAAAGGTAAACCGGTTTTGTAAATCCCAATGAAAGACCACCCATATATAGAAACCTGAATTCAACTCCACCCCAATATGGCTTACTACTCAACACCTTTTGAATTCCATATCCTGACCTGACTATGAATACATTATTGAGTTTACCAAAATAATAACTCTTTGCCCTTTCAAATATTGGATTTATTGTTTTGATTTCTTTAGGATGCTTCATCGTGACAAATTCAAATTCAAGCATCCTTTTTTTAAATCCATTTTTAAAGGAGCCTGTGCGATATCCAAATCCCCATCCTGCAGAATGAACGTTTATTGAACCACTTTTCTCCTTTTTAAATATAACCTTTCCATCAATATTTGATGAGGATTGAGCAAGTAATTGTATGCTAATCAATGAAAATAAAATAATAAATATAAATTTGAAAAACTTCATTTTTTAATGAATAATACTATGCAAAAGTACAAAAAATCCGACGTTTTACAAAATGCAGATTACTGGAAATAATAAATACTAAACTAACTCTAGCTATTAAACTGATTTCTCAGAACTTATCTTTTCTATTTTAGAGTATGGTTGTGAGCATCTGGGTGCTCTGGATCTGCATGATGAGAAAATTAATCCCATAAAAAATACTAATAACAATGTAATTGCAGCTTTTTTCATAATTTTACTTTCTAGATAAATGTGTATTGTTTATCATTATCGTTGCAAAATTAAAGCAATTTCAAAAATAATAACATAAAATTTAAAAAAATATTAACAGGTTTATTAATAATAGATTTAAAGTTTGTAAAATTGTTGAATTGTTTAATTGTTAAATAAATTGGTAAATTATTACATAATAAAAATTATTGCATTATTGCATTATCGCATTAAAGCATTATCGCATTATTGCATTATCGCATTATCGCATTATTGCATTATCGCATTATTGCATTATCGCATTAAAGCATTATCGCATTATCGCATTATTGCATTATCGCATTATCGCATTATTGCATTATTGCATTATCGCATTATTGCATTATCGCATTAAAGCATTATCGCATTATTGCATTATCGCATTATTGCATTATCGCATTAAAACATTACATCATTAAAGCATAAAAAAATGACTCAAATCGACCCCATAATTGAAAATAGTTGGAAAGAAATTTTAAAAGATGATTTCAGTTCTGAATACTTTTTAAAGTTGAAGGAGTTTCTTGTAGAAGAAAAGAAAAACAATGTAGTTTTTCCTCCGGGTTCACAAATATTTTCCGCATTTAACTTCACCCCTTTTGATAAAGTTAAGGTAGTTATTATTGGACAAGATCCATATCATGGTTTAGGACAGGCTCATGGGTTATGCTTCTCTGTTCCAAAGGGGATAAAAATTCCTCCATCTTTAAAAAATATTTTCAAAGAGATAAATCAAGATATTGGCCTTCCAATTTCAGAATCAGGAAATCTTGAAAACTGGGCTAAGCAAGGAATATTGCTTTTAAATGCTACTTTAACAGTTAGAGCAAATCAGGCTGGCTCACATCAAAATAAAGGTTGGGAGATGTTCACCGATTCAGTTATAAGAAAGCTTTCTGAAAATAAATCGGGGCTGGTTTTTTTGCTTTGGGGAGCTTTTGCACAGGCGAAAGATGTTTTAATTGATACATCGAAACATCATATTTTAAAAGCTGCACATCCTTCTCCTTTTTCATCATATAGAGGATTTTTTGGGTGCAGACATTTTTCAAAAACTAACGAAATACTAAAAAGTCAGGGTTTGGATGAAATTGATTGGAGTGTTTCTTGAAATATTTCATGTAATTTTGAGTTGTTGTTAGGTTGTCATTAAGTTGTCATTAAGTTGTCATTAAGTTGTCATTAGGTTGTCATTAAGTTATCATTAAGTTGTCATTAAGTTGTCATTAAGTTGTCATTAGGTTGTCATTAGGTTGTCATTAGGTTGTCATTCAAAGCGTCATTGCGAAGGAGGAACGACTGAAGCAATCCATTGAGTAACTGCGGTCTTTATTGAAACGGATTGCTTCGCTTCGCTCGCAATGACGCAAAGCAAATGACATGCGAAGCATAAATGACACAAAGTAAATGACGCAAAGCAAATGACAGATTTTCATTTAACTGCTAAATAAATATTTAAAAAAATTAACAATTTGCTAAAAAGAATATTCATATTATCAATTTCTTTGATTTTGCTAAGTCTTTCAGCAAACTCCCAGAGCTATAAATTATATCTTAAAAATAATTCTTCAAAGCAAAATACTTTTATCTCTAAACTTAATTACAAAAAGGAATTTACACTTAAAAACAACAGAGAAAAAGAATTATATAAGATTCTGAATAGCTGTTATGAAAGTGGATATATTGCAGCAGGATTTGATTCATTAATTAATGATTCTAATAATCTAACTGCCTATATAAATCCAGGAGAAAAATACGATTTGATTGTTTTGAGAGCTGGAAATGTCGATAAAGAAATCCTTAATGAAATAAATTATAAAGAAAAATTATTCTCTAACAGAACTTTTAAATACACTGAAATTTTCAAACTTCATACAAAAATTATAAAATACTGTGAAAACAATGGTTACCCCTTTGCCTCTGTAAAATTCGATAGTTTAAAAATAAGCAGCAATTCAGTGGAGGCTTCCTTAAATTTAAATAAAGGAAACAAAATCACTATCGACAGCATTCTTATTAAAGGTAATTCAAAAATCACCCCAAGATATATTTACAATTTTATCAATATTAAACCCGGCGAAGCTTATAACGAATTTGATATAAAACAAATTGAAACCAAATTGAAAGAATTGCCATTTGTAAGGAAAATAAAACCAACAAGTATTGTTTTCACTGAAGAAAATGCAAACATTTATCTCTTCCTTAATAAAAAGCCAGCCAGCCAATTTGATGGTTTCATTGGATTTCTCCCAAATAATAACACAACAGGAAAACTTATGGTGAATGGAGATGTGCATTTAAAACTGCTCAATTCGTTTGATAGTGGTGAGATGATTGACTTAAACTGGCGTAAGCTTGAAAAAAACACCCAAGACTTGAAGTTCAATTTCGTTTACCCTTATTTGTTTAATACACCTTTTGGAATAGATTATAAATTCAAATTATTTAAAAAAGACACTACTTATCTAACTATTAATAACAATCTTGGAATTCAGTTTCTTTTCGGAGGAAACAACTATTTGAAAATCTTCACGAATAATTATAAATCATCACTTGTAAACACCACTGCATACGAAAATGCTACTGTACTCCCCGATTTCGCTGACATTAGCACTACTCTTTTCGGCATTGAATACAATCAAAGCAAACTTGACTATTTATACAACCCACGAAAAGGTTTTAAAATAAATTTAAGTGCTGCTGCCGGGAATAAAAAAATCAATAAAAACGACAATGTAAATCAATCATTATATGATAGTTTAAAGCTAAAAACCACTCAATATCAATTTGAATTTGATGGTGGAATTTTCATTCCGATTTTAAAAACTAGTACAATTTTAATTAACAATAAATCAGCTTATATTGCAAACTCAAATTTGTTTGAGAATGAATTATACCGAATCGGAGGATTAAAAGACCTTAGGGGATTTGACGAAGAATCAATAAACGCATCTCTTTTCAGCATTTTCCTTTTGGAATATCGCTATTTGTTTGAAGAAAACTCATACATTAATATATTCTGTAATGCGGCTTATTATGAAAAAAACACAACTTCGAGTTTTATTGTTGACCGACCATTTGGATTTGGGGCGGGGTTAAGCTTTCAAACCAAAGCAGGGATTTTTTCAATCAACTATGCACTTGGAAAGCAATTCAATAATCCAATTGAATTCAAATCAGGAAAAATACATTTTGGGATAGTGAACTATTTCTAATCTTAAGGTGGAAAACTTATTTCATTATTCGCCTAATTTTAAAGGATTAGACATGAAATTTGAAATTAGAAATTTGGGAAACTTTAAACCTGAAACCCAAAAACCCTTGCACTGAGCGAAGTGTGAAACCTGAAACCCGAAACCTGAAAACCCTTGCACTGAGCGAAGTCGAAGTGTGAAACCTGAAACTTAATCATCCAGCCAAACTTTAAAATCCTTAACTTTCTCTCTTGCAACAATCACATCATCTGAATCATCACAAATAGGCAAAAGTTCCAATTTAAGTCTTCCGTTAAAATAAGTATGAATTGCTTTAATTGATTTTAAGCTAACAATAAATTTTCTGTTAATTCTAAAATATTCATTCGGATTTAATGATTTCTCCAGATCATCCATTGTGGAATCAATCACATATTTATTGCTACTTATTGTATTTAAATGAACAAGCTGGTTGTCAACACTAAAATAAGCAATTTCGTTGCTTACAATAGTTTTATAGCTTTGCCCGAATTTTATTAAAAACCGACTTTTATATTTAATCTGTTTAAAATCGATTTGCTCAATTAATGAATTGATATCAATTTTAGACACAGTCTCATTTTTCTTTTTTAATTTCTCATATTTAGCAATGCTTTTCGTAAGGTCATTCTCGTTTATTGGCTTTAGCAAATAGTCGATACTGTTAACACTGAAAGCTTTAATAGCATATTCATCAAAAGCAGTAGTAAACACAATCGGGCACTCAATTTCTGTTGATTCAAATATCTCGAAACAAATTCCATCCGAGAGTTGAACATCCATAAAAACCAGGTCGGGTTGTTGGTTGTTTGCAAACCACTCTTCAGTATCTTCAACACTTTCGATGGTTGCCAAAACTTTTATTTCGGGATTTATTGATTTCAAAAGTTTTTTCAAACGCTTTGAATTCGATATTTCATCTTCAATAATCAGGACTTTCATGTGTTTATAATTTTGCAGTTGGCAGATTCGCAATTAATTTTATTAGATTTTTCTGATTTTTCCCAAGACAAGAGTCAATATGAATGCCTTTTACTTTTTTTACTTTTTACTTTTGCCTTTTGCCTTTTTTAATTTTTCCTTTTTACTTTCGAAGCGAAGTCCATACGGATTCATAAAATCACAAGTCCGTAGGATGCCTTCTCCTTCTCCTTCGCCTTCTCCTTTTCCTTATACTTTCAATTTTTCAGTTTTAGCATTTAAGAGTGGTAGTTCCACAATAAAAAACTCATTGTTTTTAATTATATTTACTTGCTTTTGAGTAAAATAACGAAATCTATTTTTAATATTTTTCAATCCTACATTAGTTGAATCCTTAGTACTCGACTTTTTTTGTAAATTATTTTTTACAACAACATAATCTTTATCATCAATTGAAATTTCAATTGTTAATGGTTTCTTAGAAGAAATTACATTATGCTTAACAGCGTTTTCAATTAACAATTGCATACTTAAAGGAGGAACATAAAACTCATTTGAGTGTTTTGTAATCAAGTTATTAATTTTTAGGTTTTTTCCAAAGCGTTGAGACAATAAAGAAATGTATGTAGAAATAAACTCCATTTCATTGCTCAATTCGGTAAGTTCAATATCCTTACTTAACAAAACATAACGATAAACACTTGAAAGTTTTTCAACAAAAGCAACAGCTTCATCCTGATTTTCTTCAATCAAGTTGATTAAACTACTAAATGTATTAAAAAGAAAATGTGGATTAATTTGATTTTTCAATACTTCAAACTGGGCCATTACATTTTCTTTCTTCAAATAGTGCATTTGTCTGGCATTTTCAATAGTCATTTTAAGCTCATTTGTATCCCAGGGCTTAGTAATATATCTGTAAACTTCACCTCTGTTAATTGCTCCGATCACAGCTTCAATGTCACTATATCCGGTAATTACTATTCGTGTTGTTTCAGGAAATTCAGGCAATATTTTCTCCAGAAATTCAACACCGGTCATTTCAGGCATTCTCTGATCAGTTATCACAAGGTCAACATGCTCATTTCTTAAAATCTCAATTCCTTCTTTTCCGGTTAATGCTGTTAGCACATTGTAATCGCGCCTAAATGTTGCTCTAAAAGAAACAAGATTTTCTTCCTCATCATCCACATAAAGAATAGTAAAAAAGCTTTTCGCTAAAAATTCACTCATATATATATATAATTGCCATTTTAATTTCCTAAATTTTCCGAAAATATGATACACAAATTTACAAAAAATTAATAAAGCTTATTCTGTTAGTTTTGTGAATTCAAATATTTGTATTCCAAAGTTTTTTTCCTTTTCAATTTATCTGGATTAAGTGCTGATATTTAAAATGTAATGAAAAATAATATTGCCTTATTGATAGTTTTAAATTAATAAAATAATGCTGCCTTGAATTAGATTAAATAAAACTATTGGTAAATATCCTACAAATGTTTACATTTGTTTGGTGAAATAAATTAGTATTTACTTTAAATATTTCAAATCAAGAAAGGAAAAAATAAAATGAAAAAATTCTTATTTACAATCGCGTTATTTTCTACTGCTTTAATAATAAATGCTCAAAGTCCTGACATTGTATGGGAAAACACATATGGCGGTAGTGAAGATGATGAAGGCAAATCCATTGTTCAAACAAAAGATGGAGGATTTATTTTAGTTGGTAAAACTGAATCAAAAGGTGCAGGAAAATCAGATGTATGGGTTTTAAAACTTGATGCAGCAGGAGAAAATGATTGGGATATCAATTATGGCGGCAGCAAAGATGATGAAGGATTTTCAATTATTAACACTAAAGATGGAGGATTTGCTTTTGCCGGATATACTAAATCTGAAGGTAAAGGAGGTAGTGATTTTCTTGTGGTAAACCTTGATTTAACAGGTAAAGAAATATGGAATAAAACTTATGGTGGTCCAAAAGATGATGAAGCAAAAAGTATAATTCAATCGTTTGATGGGAATTTCGTTGTTAGTGGTACAACAAAATCTCGTGGTGCTGGTAGTACCGATTATTGGATTGTAAAAACATCAGGTGCTGATAAACCAATATGGAGGAAAAACTTTGGTGGCAGCAAAAAAGATGATGCAATGGATATTATTCAAGTAGCCGACAGTGGATTTGTTATTATTGGAAACTCAATTTCTTCCAGTAATGGAGGAAGTGATGCTTGGATAATTAAAACTAATAAAGAAGGTCGGTCAAAAGCTAAACCTAACTTTGGAGGAACTGATTTTGACATTGCAAACTCAATTATTGCCACACAAGATGGATATATCTTCGTTGGTGGAACAATGACATTAACCAGAGGTTTTTTCGACGCATGGGTAGTTGGGCTTAACTCTAACTTCGAGAAAAAATGGGAAAATCAATGGGGTGACACTAAGGATGAAAAACTGGAAGTAATAATTGAAACACATGATACTTGTTATGTGATGGCCGGTTATACTCAATCATTCGGCGAAGGTAATTATGATGGTTGGATTATTAAGTTGGATAAAAATGGGAAAAAGCTATGGGAAAAAACAATTGGCGGAAACAAAGAAGATAAAATATTTGATATGATTGAAGCCAAAGACGGCAGCCTGATAGTTTGTGGCTATACAAAATCAGAAGGTGATGGAAAAAAAGATGTTTGGGTTGTTAAGTTGAAATAGTCTTTTGAAGTGTGGAGTGTGGAGTTGGGAGTTGGGAGTTTGAAGTGCCTAGAGTTAGGAAATAGTAACAAACGAGAAACAAGCAACAAGAAACGAGCAACGAGTAACGAGCAACGAGCAACGAGTAACGAGTAACGAGTAACGAGTAACGAGCAACGAGCAACGAGCAACGAGTAACGAGCAACGAGTAACGAGCAACGAGCAACGAGTATCAAGCAATTAAATTTTCAAGTTTTATCACAAAAAAAAATAGAACCTTATTTTATAAAAACAAAAAAATGAATTTTCTTTACTTATTTATAGGACTGGTATTAGGATTTGTGATTTGCTGGCTTATTTTAAAAATACTGGCAAATAAAAAGTCAGAAGAATTGCAAAAACAAATTGCAGAAATAGATTCAGAAAAGAATGTTCTTTTATCGAATTTAAACAATGCTGAACAATTTAATCAAAGTAATTCAGAATTAATTGATAACCTTAGGAAACGTGCTGAAGAACTTAGCAATCAAATTGCAACTCTAACCGTTGAAAAACGAACTTCTGACGAAAAACTCATAGAACATAAGGCAGAAGTTGAAAAACTACAAGAAAAATTCAGAATTGAATTTAAAAATCTTGCAAACGAAATTCTTGAAGAAAAAACAAAGAAATTCACCGACCAAAACAAATTAAATATTGGAGAAATTCTTAATCCTTTAAAAGAAAAAATCAAAGAGTTTGAAAAAAAGATTGAAGACACTTACGATAAGGAATTGCGAGATACAATAAGCTTGAAAGAAGAAGTGAAACAGCTTTTTGAACTAAATCAAAAAATCAGTACCGAAGCAAACAATCTCACCAAAGCACTCAAAGGTGATGTTAAAAAACAAGGAAATTGGGGTGAGTTGGTGCTTGAAAAAATCCTGGAGAAATCAGGCTTAATCAAAGGCATTGAATATGATACTCAAACTACTGCACGAAATGATTCACACGAATTGATACGTCCGGATGTGATAATTAACCTTCCTGATAAGAAACATTTAATTATCGACTCAAAAGTTTCTTTACTGGCTTATGATTCTTTTGTTAATTCTGATATTCAGGAAGACAAGGAAAAATTCTTAAAACTTCATTTGGAATCAATAAAAAATCACATAAAAGGTTTAAGCGAAAAGAATTATCAAAGTGCAACACTTTTCGACACACCTGACTTTGTGCTTATGTTCATTCCTATTGAATCATCTTTTAGTGTTGCAATTCAAACCGATATCGAATTATTTAATTTTGCATGGGATAGAAAAATTGTAATTGTTAGTCCTTCAACTCTGCTTGCAACTCTTAAAACTATTGAGTCAATTTGGCGACATGAAAAGCAAACAAAAAACGCAATTGAAATAGCACGACAGGGAGGCAGTTTATATGACAAATTCGAAAGCTTTGTTAAAGACCTTGAAAAACTTGGAAACCAAATTGAAACGGTTAACAGAACTTACGACGATGCTCACAAAAAATTATCATCGGGGAAAGGTAATTTGATTGGGCAAGTTGAAAAACTTAGAACACTTGGAGCTAAAACCAGCAAAACATTACCCGAAAAGTATTTAGACAATAATATCTAACAGAAATGAAAAGAATTTTCTCAATCTTCATATTAATACTTATAATATTTTCATGCCGTACTTATACCAAAATAAGTAATCAAAACCTTGCTTATCTTTATAATGTTGAAGAAAATAGCCTTAATCCTGAATATTCAGCTTTTCATGTTTCCGATAGCCTTACAATAATATATGTGAAAGTTTGGCTTCCCGAATTGCTTTACATCAAAACTATTGACACTGATTCATTTATTGCAAATTTCAAAATCAAAGCTGAACTTTACAATTCTTATGAAAGCAAAGTCATTATTGACAGTACATCAGTTTTAATGTCAGAATTTGAAAACTATAACAAAAAGCTCTACTTTATTAGCAGCTTAAATATTAAAGCAAAATTTCCCGGCAAATACTTATTAAAACTTGATTTCACTGACATAAACAAAAACAAAAGCTTCCTTTCATATCTAAATATTGATAAATCAAACCATAACTCTAGAGATAATTTTAAATTGCTTAACATTAACGAAAAAGTTGTTTTTGGAAATATTGTTAAGCCTGATGTAAAATACAAACTCAATTACCGCAACAAAAACACAAATAATCTTTACGTAAGATATTACAATAGGAATTTCAATATTGCATATCCACCATATTCTATGGAAAGAAATGCACTCTTCGAATACAAAGCTGACAGTACTTTTACCATCAAGCTAAAAATGGGTCAATCTGATTTTCTAAGCTTACATAAAAAAGGCTTCTATCATTTCCAGGAAGATACAACGCAAAAGGAAGGTTTTACGCTCTTTGTTTTCAATGCTAATTTCCCTCAAGTGAATACAGCATCACAAATGCTACCGCCTTTGAGATATCTTGTAACTAAAAATGAATACAAAAAGATGTTAGAATCCGATAACATCAAAAGGGAAATTGATAAATTCTGGATTGAAAACTCCGGTAATCCTGACCGAGCAAGAGTTATGATAAAGAAATATTACAATAGGGTTCAAAATGCAAACGAATTGTTTACTTCATATCACGAAGGCTGGAAAACCGACAGGGGAATGATTTATATTGTTTACGGAGAACCAAATGTTGTTTATCGTGGCTCAAATCATGAAACATGGATTTATGGCGAAGTCGGAAATATGCTCTCTGTTACTTTTAGGTTTTTAAAAGTGAAAAATCCATTTACTGATAACGATTACTCCCTAACTGATAAATCTCCAATTTATAAAGATAGCTGGTATAATGCGATTGATACTTGGAGGAGGTAGGAAAATATAGTAAAAGTAAAAGCAATTGGTTTTAGTTACAAGTTGTGCATGATATAATGAAGATTGACATGGCATCAAAAATAAGCATCGAGAGGAACTTAATAATGTTATTTATTTTGCTAATAGTAAGTAACATGAATTATTCCCAAACAAAATTGGAAACAGTTACTTTAAATGAGTATGAAATTACAGACACAAATTTAATGAAAGAAATTGATGAGTTTATTCTTTCTGAATGTGTTTGTAATTATTATTCAGACACTTTAAAGTTTTCAATAGATATATGTGACTGGAATGGAAATAAACATGATATATGTAGCGAATCAGACACTCTTTCAGTAACAATATCATCTATTGATTGGGATGACTTATTTTATTTTAATGCAGTTGGTTATTTTAGTTATAAAGGGCATCTGTTTTCAATTAGTAATGTGGCAACAAAGAAGTTTTTTAAGCCTACAGGAATGAGAAACAAATTCACTTACTCTGACCCAAAAAATATAAGACCTGATGATGACTCTATAACTTATTGGACTTTTAAATATTATTGTGGCAATTTTAACCTTGAACATGAAAAATATAATTGTCCAACAAAAAGAAAATAAAAAATACGATACACAATAACATGTATAAAAATATGACGAAAGGAACTCAAATACTTATTGTTATTTTACTGTCAGGAAATTTGTCATATTCTCAAAACGCAAATATTCCAAAAGACAAATCTGAATTATTTCGACTTGAAAGAATAAAAGATAGAATAATCGTTGAGGAAATAAAGCCTTTATTATATAATTACTCAGGTGACACATTAGCAGTGAATATGATACAAATTCCCCTTGTTGACACTAACGACTTTTATTCAACTTTTTGCAGAAACGGAATTGAAATAATGATTAACAGCGAATATTTCTACCCTCAATTGCATTCAATTAGTTATGACAGTATTTTGAAAACCCATAATGTGAAAAAAATTGATGGGAAAGTTTTTTGGGGCACACATGATGAGTTACCAAATACAAAAGTTCACAAAATCAAGCTTAGAATCAATGGAGTAAATATACCCATACCAGACTCAGCTACAGATGGCCTATATAATCCAAACTTTGGTTGCAATAATGTTGATTGTTATAATTTTGTTTACCAATCTTTAGATAAGAAACGAATTTATATAATAATGAATAATAGTGATGGTGCTGGTTTCTACCAAATCGTCTGGATAATAAAGGACAATAAGTATTATGGAAAGCTTATTGACCTTGGTCCATGAAATATAAAATTACGCATGCTAATCGAGTTGGTGACCAGTGAACTAAAAGTCCATTCAAAGAATAATTAAAGAAGCTATTGAAACTTGGAGGAAGTAAAAGAAGAAAAATATAATAAAAATATTAGCAATTGCGTTTATTTACTCATTAGGCAAAATCCAAATTATGGTAAAAAAAACATTGGTGTTTATAATATTAATCCAGGCATTTTCCACAACATATTCTCAAAATAACTCTATTAGAATAGATGTTTCAAACACTCATTTACCTGATACATTAATAAAAGAAATTTCATTTATTGATGCACTTGAAATGAAAACTAGTAAAAAAATAGAATCTTTTGATGTTTCTAAAATTAATGATAGCATCGTTTATTCAAGAATGAATTCTTTTATTGCTGCTCTTCATTTTGGATTTGATAATCATAGACCTGTTGTTATTTCTCCTGATATTATTTGGTTAACAATATTACAAGGCTTTGCTATTCATATAAACCAAAATTCGGATTCGCTAAGAAATAATATAACTAAGCTGCCAGCTAATAAAATGATAATTGTTAGGGATGATACACTTATTAAAGGAAAAATTGATAATAATTGGCCTGCTTCAATTTTCAATTTAGTAGATTCGGTTGAATTAAATATTTCTAAAAATATCTATGATCTTTATAATGTTGAATATTCAACGACAGATAAAAACATACGTATTGCTTACAAAACAACTTTGCTTAATAGTTTAGACAATTATTTTGACTATGGAGCACAAACAGCATGTGGAATTCCATATATTATCCTTAAAGGTACATCTGACGATTGGCTAAAAATGAGCAATAAATTAAAGTTACTAAATGGTTATGGCATTAATCACTGGGTAGATAAACTTGATTTTATTGTTGAAAAAATATATCAATCTTCAATTAAAAATATCGATATTAAATTTTGGCAAAATATTTATAGCTATCATCAGGTAAGTGGAGGCAATAGAGTGACCGGATGGATAACAGATTTATTCCCTTATTTATATGATTTTTCTGAAGATGGTTATTCTTATAGAGAAAATAGCACATTAAGAATTAATAAAGATTCATTATTTGCCAAATACGCCGGTTATACTCACAAGGATCGACTTTATTGGCAAATTGGATTAACAGGAGGTTCATTTCCAAACGGTATAAGTACAGTTGATATTAAGTGGTTTTACAACCCGACACCAAGTATTAATGATACTTTTGAAATGGTATTATTTGCAGGTTTTATAGGAATTGAGCAAAATAAAAATACTTTTGAACTTACTCCAATAATTTCTTGGGGTATCTATGATAAAGCCAGCAATACTGTTGTAAATCAAAATCTTAAAGGTTTTGAAGCAATTGTTGGACAATCAATTAATGAAGTAGATAATGGTAATTGGGACAATTGCTGCGACACAAGAGTTTATGACACACAAGGGATTACTGAAACACCAAGATTTAATTTAAATGGTAAAAAGTCATTGAACAGGGCTGAATTTGAAGATTTTTTAAGAGAAAAATTAGAGAAAAAACGGTCTATTTATAGCGATAGAAATTATGAAATAATATTTCATATAGATAAAAAAGGAAAGTGTTCTGAAATAATTATTGAAAATTGTACAGATGAAGTTATAATTGAAAAAATTAAGTCAATCCTTTATAAAAAAGGTGCGTGGATACCTGCAAAATCTTATGGACTTCCCGTTGATTTTAATATGTATATTGTGATATAAATAATTTTCTAAACCTATATAGAATAAGTAATGCGTTACATAACAAACTTAAAAACTAAGCATTGCAGTTCCATAATAGTATATTTAACTCTGACTTTGATAAATTAACAGACAAGTTGGATGGGAACTAAAATTAAAATAGCTTAGCTTAATTTATTGAATGGTTCTTAACATGACCTTAAAAAAAAACTTCCTTCACACTAATCCAAAACTCCTTGATATATCAAGGTTTCGCTTTATTGTTGGGATTATTTTAGGATTGTCTTATTCATTTGCATTTTATTCATTTCTCTATTTATTTAGAGAAGTTTTCAGATATCTTTCAATCACTGAGAATTATGATTTATTGGTTTTATCAGATGCTGAAGTGAATTTCTACAATTTATTCTTTGCTTTTCTTGCTGTTATTCTTGGACAATCAACTTGCTTTAGTTTTTGGTTAGACAGGCCAAGAGTATTAGGAACAAAATTCAATATTCGCAGAATAACTATGGTCAATGACCAAAGGGCTTTGAATTGGTATTTTCTTAGCTGGTTCTCTAAGATGGTTGTTATGTTTGCCATTTTTTTCGTGGTATTAAGTTATGGTGCATTTTATGCAATTAGCTTATACCCAGACTTCAATTATATTTTTATTCTGGCTGTCATTGTTCTATTCTTTCAAACATGGAATACTATTAGATTAACATTTCTTCGTAAAAGCTTAAAATGGCTTTTAATTTCAATTATAGCTGTTTCTGCTGTTTCCTTTGGTTTATCAAGAATTAATTTGATTGATTATAAATCGGTTAATGAGTATGTTCTTAAACGAAACATTAATCATAACTACAATCTTGAAATACCGGAATCTGAAGTTTATTCCAGTCTTCAAAGACCATCTTTAGTTAATGATATTTATGTAGTAACAAAGAAAAACAAGACTTATGAACCAATAATTGTTGTTGATGGTAAAGAAATTCAAATTGAAGATTTAGGACAAATAATTGCAGAATGGGAATTCTTTGTACACGAACTAGAGAGACCATTAATGACAACCCGATTGCATATTCATGAAGAAGTTAAAATGGAATTTGTAAATAAGCTTCTTGTACATTTATCTTATTACGGTGCAAATAAAATTGCTTATGCTGTTACTCCAATTGTAACTCTACATGATAAAAGATACTATAGTTATTGTTCGTTTATATGTAGAAATCCAAGATACGGTTTTGTAAATACAAAAAGTCTCCCAAAGACAATACCGCCACCCCCACCGCCTCCTGTTACTAATAGATTTATAAACTGTACTGATAATCTTTTTACAATTAGTCAATCAACAGTTGGATACTATTTTATTAATGATTCAAGTATTGCTGAAAAAGATCTAAAAGAGAAATTTAAAGACATTATTTATTCGAATCCAAAATACATTTTTCAATTTTTCGTGAATGATGATTCCAGTTTTTCATCTTACTTTAAGGTGTTATCAAATGTATTTTCAGCAGTTAGAGAGGTTAGAGATGAATATTCAAAAATGACATTTAACGAAGAATTGGAACATCTCTATTATAATAGATACAGGATTGTACAAGAAAAATTCCCTATTAGATATTTTGAAATAACAGAAGACATGATTGATATAACAGAATAAAATAAATAAGCAAACATCGGCTAAATTTTATTTTGATGTGCTGGGAGGATATTTTTATATGTAATGTGCTATGTTTATAATCAATCGAAATATTATTTCTTTTTGTTAAACCTTCCGAATATCAATTGTCAATCAATATTTATATAAAACCACGAAAGTGGTTGAATTTGAATAGCCATAGGTGAAACCTGTGGTTAAGTGGTTAAAATCCTATCAAGGAATCCTTACGGGATTCAAAAAAATTTACAATTAATATGTTTGGAATTAAACATTTAACCCCTTCAGGCTTAGTTTCTGTTTATTGTTTTGTTTCCATGCACATCGTACAAGGCTATTCATATTAAATCCTTTCAGGATTATTTAGTTTTTATGTAAACTTTGTTATTAAATACTAAAAGGAAATTAAATTCACATTTAATCGGGTTTTATAATAAAATCCTAAATAAAAATTTTCCAGCACATCAAAATAAAGTTTAGCCCCAACATATAGCTTTCTACATATAAATTAATTTACATTATCTTTGCAGCCGAAATTAAAGCTATGCACAACTACGAAAAGTTAAATTTTGCAACTGTCATTTCTGATGTTGTTGTAAAATATGCAAATAATAAAGCCCTTGGTTTTGTTGGTGAAGCACATATCACATATGCTCAAATGGGCAAAGAAATAAATGCAGTTCAGGCATTTTTAGAAAACCTAAATATAATTCCCGGAGACAAAGTTGTTATTTTTAGCCAAAATATGCCAAATTGGGGAATTGTATATTTCGCACTTCAATCTATGGGAATTATTGCTATTCCTGTTCTTCCCGAATTTAATTCACATGAACTTCAAAATGTTCTAAAACATTCTGAAGCAAAGGCAATTTTTGTTTCTGAAAATCTTGAATATAAAATAAAGGAAATTGAAAAAGACTTTGTTGAAACTATTGTTCGTATTGACAATTTTGAAATTTTAGAATCAAAAAACAATTCTGTTGTTTTCGATTCAGAAGCTCAAAGCACAAAATCTTATAATCCAAATGAAGATGAGTTGGCAATTTTGCTTTACACTTCCGGTACAACAGGTGATTCAAAGGGAGTTATGCTTTCTCAAAAAAATGTTTTAATAAATGCTTTTCAGGCAGGTGAGATTCAAAACATCGAAGCTGCAGATAGATTTTTATCAGTACTGCCTCTCTCTCATACTTACGAAAACACACTGGGACTTATACTTCCAGTATTAAACGGGGCAAGTGTTACATATTTACGCAAACCTCCCACAGCTAGCGTTTTAGTTCCTGCAATGCAAACGGTTAAACCAACAATTATGTTAACCGTGCCGATGATAATCGAAAAGGTTTATTATAGCAAAATCCTTCCTGAAATTCAGAAAAAAGCTATAACACGCTTTATGCATAAATACAAACCAACTCGTAAATTAGTTTATAAAATTGCCGGAAAGAAACTATATGAGAATTTTGGTGGTAACTTAAAATTCTTTGGAGTTGGCGGAGCAAAATTGAATCACCAGGTTGAGCAGTTTTTACGTGATGCGAAATTTCCTTATGCAATTGGTTATGGATTAACTGAAACTGCTCCAATACTAGCCGGTTCAAATCCATCAATGACAAAACTTCAGGCAATAGGTCCAAAAGTAAAAGAATGTGAAGTAAAGATTCAAAATCCTGACCCAAAAACCGGCGAAGGTGAAATCTGGGCAAAAGGTCCTAACATTATGCTTGGATACTATAAAAATGAAGAAAAAACACGTGAAGTTTTAACCGAAGATGGTTGGTTTAAAACCGGTGATTTAGGTGTTTATGATAAGAATGGATGGCTTAGCCATAAAGGAAGATTGAAAAATATGATAGTCGGTGCAAATGGCGAAAACATCTATCCTGAAGAAATTGAATCTCTCATCAATACCTTCCGTCATGTTGTTGAATCAGTTGTTGTCGAGCAAAAAGGCAAACTCGTTGCCATGGTTCATTTCAATAGGGAAGAGCTTGAAAAAAAGGCAAAAGAAATGACTGATGAATTTTCTCAAATTGTCGATGAAAAGCTAGAAGAGTTCACCAATAAAGTTGATGAATTAATTGATGAATTAGTAAGCGAGCTTCATAATCATATGAATTCCAAGCTTAATAAATTCTCCCGAATTCAA
This sequence comes from Saprospiraceae bacterium, assembly GCA_021739805.1. The sequence goes on from JAIPBB010000029.1 coordinate 23,450, forward strand.
ATGCTTATACCCCATCAAGAGCCATTTCAAAAAACTGCAACTTTAAAGATTAAGAGGTATTTGTATTATTAAAATATTGGCTAAATTTTATTTCGATGGGCTGTGAAATTTCATTTAGTATTTTATTGTAAAACCCGATTAAATGTGAGTTAATTTCTTTTTGAATTCAACAACAAAGTTTATATAAATACTGATAATCC
>JAIPBB010000030.1 GCA_021739805.1 Saprospiraceae bacterium
AATATTGAATTACTTAAAGGGTTTTCTTATGTTTTCATATGTATAGACAGCAATTCAGCGAAAGAAATAATATTATCTAAGCTTATTGATGTTGGTATTCCATTTTTTGATGTTGGACTTGGTTTAGAAATTGCTGATGAAAGTCTCATTGGTATGCTTAGGGTTACAACTGGTACTCCTTCAAAACATGATCATATACCCAGCAGGATAGGAACTGTAGATGTTGATGATAATGAGTATTCAACTAATATTCAAATTGCTGACCTTAATGCATTAAATGCATTAATGGCAATAATTAAATGGAAAAAAATGTCAGGTTTCTATAATGATTTGAAAGAAGAACACCATTCTACTTATACAATAAACACATCACAATTAATCAATGAAGACTTTAAAGCATAAATTCGTTGAATTAGTTCCAGATGTTCTGGAAGAAGGAGTATTGTATATTTCAATAGAGTATTGCTCAGCCATACACAAATGTGTGTGTGGCTGTGGCAATGAAGTGGTAACCCCCATTTCTCCAACAGATTGGCAGATTACATTTGATGGCAAAAGTGTGTCTCTTTATCCTTCTATTGGTAACTGGAATTTTAAATGTAAATCCCACTATTGGATAACAAAAAACAAAGTACAGTTTGCAAGAAAATGGAGTGATTGGGAGATTCAAAAGGGTAGAAGAGCAGATTCAAAACAGAAGAAGAAATATTTTAAGAAAAAGAAAAGAAAATCTATCTAACTAATCACATTTAGTGATTCGAATAATAATTTGGATTGAAAATACTTTTAAGGTTCTTGCTGGCTCTCGTCTCAAGACGAGTGACAATAGGCTTTTGTTGAAGTACTCGTCTGGAGACGAGTACTAGCCAAGCATCAATTTCTTTTCCTTCCCAATCACAACCTTTAACTTTCCCAAACCCACCTTTAACAGCTTTGCTATAGTAAATGGCTTTTCAAAATTCATAAAGGAAATATTACCGTTGAATCCAATAACGATAAATCAAAGGGAAAAACGGGGACTAAGTTTATTATAGGGATTTCGAAGGTAAAATCCTAATTTCAAATTGTTTAAACGATTTAGTGTTTATTGTCATTTTCAGATAGAGTTCACTGCATTTTTCATTACTGACATTTTAGTCAAAATTGTGCTAGCTAAAATAATGTTGGAAAATGTAAATTAATTTATTGATTTTGTGATTATTCAATTTTACTCGCAAACTAAACCATAATAAACCTTATCTGACAAAATAAAATTTGTCAAAATTTATTACAAAATAATTTTTGTTATTATCTTTTTAAATTTGCAAGCAGAATAATATATCATTAGCAAATAAATTAAAAGTTCAAAATGCATATTTACCCAATAAAATCTCTGAAAAATTGCGGATTATTCCTTCCTAATCAAATTCTTGAAATTGATAATAATTTGCTTTCGAATTTATCTTGTTATTTCTGGAAGGAAATTTTTGATTTTAATAATGTTAAAGAACTATTGGAATTTTCTTCGGATTTTGATACTGATGTAAATATTACAGAGAACATTAAAAGCTTTATAAATTCTGAACAAATGGCATTTGAGCTGCAAAAGCATTTGACAAATATCACCGGAATAGGAATAGAAAACTTCATTTATTTTAACTCTATTGAGATAATAAATTATTTGCTCTTTCAATTTTCAGAATACTATTACAATAACTTCGCTTTTACTTTGGATAATGCTTTTGATATTGATGCAAATTCGGCAAAACAAATTATTGATCTAGCACAAAACGAAGATTTTAATCCGTATTATAGTTTTTTAGAAAAGCATTTTGTTCCAATTTTAAATGATGAAAATCCTGAAATTGTTTTCGTAAATGGAAGACCGGGATTGTTCAATTTTTCTCAATTATACTTTGTGAAAAAACACTTCCCTCAAGCCTATGTTTTTCTCTCAAGACATTCGAGTGAATATTACTCAATGAATAAAATAACTAACTATTTAAAAACAAATGAATTACTTTTTTCCTGGATTGATGGAATAATTCTGGATGATTTCAAACATACTGAAAGCTTAGTTGAAGAAGCAATAAAGAATAAAACTGATTTATTAAACATCCCAAACTTATTAATAAAAACTGAGGAAGAAATAATTCAAACACATTACCAAAAACGAGAAAGAAGTGTTTCGGAGATTCGGATTCCAGATTTAATGCTTGAATTTGATAATACAAAAAAAATAAAATCACCTTTTGAGATTTTTGAAACTCATTTACTGTTAAATAATAAATGTCATTGGAGCTCATGCAGCTATTGTGGAATAAATCTGAAATACCCTTGCAAAACAAATTCTACGCTTACTAAAACCACAGATTATCTTGATTTATTTGACGAAGTTCAAAGCAAAAATTATAAATTATTTGTATTGCAGGATGAAGCTATTAATGTTCGATTAGCCAACGAAATAGCAATTGGAAAAACAGCAAGAAAGAATAATTTGGCCTGGCACTATCGCTCAAAAATAGATATAAATTACACTGATGAAGTAATACGCAATCTTGCAAAATCAAACCTAAAAGGAATTTATTTTGGTTTAGAGTCAATTAATGAAAGAGTTATTGGTTTGATGAATAAATACAATAAATTTATTGAAGCTGATTTTATTGAAAAACTTGCCGACAAACTTTTTGAAAATAATATTCATTGTCATTTTTGTGTGATAATTGGATTTCCGGGTGAAACAAGAGAAGAGATGCAGCAAACTTTAGATTTCATTTCAAAAATCAAATCAAAACACCCAAAATTTACTTTTACTATAAATATTTTTGAATCTGATATTTCCAGCCCAATCTTTACGAATAAAGAAAAATACAATCTCCAGAGCAAACTTCCTGTTCAGGAAGACTTATATATTGGAAATATTTTACAGTTTGAAAGAGAGATTCCTTTTGATGAGCTATTTGAAATTAAAATCAAATTCTTACTGGATAATATCTCAGATATTAATTCTAATATTACTGAAGTACTTGAAAACCCGAATAGTTTGATTAATTATATTAATGGGGATTAAAAAGAAGGACCGTAATGAATCTTACCAACTGGATGACGATGCCCGAAAAGTATTCTTCTAAAAGGATAATACAACCCAAAGTGAAAATACATTCCAATTTGATGAAAATGAGCTAATTTGTCATTTGGTAAGTTTTGCATTATTGAAGCCGAATAAACTATATTAAACTCATCATTTAAAGGTAAATCTAAATTAGCCGAATATATATTGTTAGTGTTTGACAAATGCTTAAAACCTAAACCTAAATTTACTGAATTTAATTCATAATCAAAATTAACACCTAAATAATTAAGCATACAGTAATAATAGTCCAAATCGATTTGGTTATAAAAATACCCATCCTGATATTGATAAATTAAAGTTGAGTATAATCCAATTTTCCAAAAATAATTTCTAAGATAAGCTGTATATTTTATTGGTGTTTTATCATCAGCTATGGGCAAGTTTGGTCGATTTAGATGATTTACATAAACCCCAATTTCCTTATTTTCATCATGAAATAATCCACCCACTCCAACATTGAAATTCAGTTTATTAAACATCACATCTGATGGCGTAAATTCTTTAAATGAGTATCTCTGGTTTAGTGTTTTATAAGAAATCTGATTATTGCTTAAACCAAGGTTGCTGGCAAACGAAAAATACTCACTACCACTATGATTGAGATTATATTTGTATTTGAAAATTGCATCAAAATCTGAAATGTTATTTTTCTCGCCTAAAAAACCGGATTTAATATTACATCCAATTTTTATTTTATTTTCATTTTTAGATGGTAAGTCAAAATTTAAGTTTGTCGTGTTGAAAATTTTATCTTTAGAATAATACTCAAAACTATTATCTATGGCTAAGTTAACATTCTCTTTTTTTAGAAAAGCATAATTTAGTAAATGAAGATTCTGTTTATGTACATTGAAAATTGCATCCTGACCAAAAGACCAAGATGAAGTAAGGATTAATATGATAGTTAATCGTTTCACTATATTCTTACATTTTAAAAAGCAGGACATGGATCACGAAATCTGGTTTTTCCTCCCAAAGGTTGTATGCTGTAGTAAAGTCCAAGTTGGTGAAAACGTGCCAGTTTTGTGTTAGGTGAATCTTGCATCAATGAGAAAGAATAAAATATATCAAACACTTCAAAAAATGATAAACCCAAATTAGCTGAATACATTGAACTTCCATTATTAATAGATTTTGCACCAAGGCCAAATGTAAATGGCATAATATTATATTCCAGATTAACACCTAAATAGCTCATCATATTGAAATAGTAATCCATATCAATATTGTTGTACAAATATTTGTCTTGTGACTGATAAATTATTGTTGAAATCAATTTCCTATTAATCAAAATACTTCTTAAATAAGCTGTGTATTTTATTGGAATATCTTCACCTTTTTCGACAGGCAAATGTGGTTTATTTAAATAATTAGCAGAAAAACCAAGAGCATTTTTTTTATAATAAAATACTGAACCAAATCCAACATTGAGGTTTTGTGCATCTATGTTAAAATCACTTTGTTGAAATTCACTATTTGTATATCTTTTATAAATACCGGCGGAATCAAATTGTGAATTTAAAGCTCCTGCGTTTAATGAAATTGATAAGCATGAATTTCTTGTAAGCACTAAATTATAAGTAGCAAATGCATCTATATTATTAAAACATTTCATTCCATTTTTAAACTCATATCCCAAATCAAGTCCCACATTTAATTGACGATTAATACTATAGTTGATATCTAATCGGCTGGTATTAAATACTCTGTTATTAATAAAAAGGGTTGAACTATGATAATATTCGTTTGTATTATCAAAACTAACTTTCAATTGAGCATTAGTTTTATAAGCATAATTTAGTAAATGAAGATTCTGTTTATGCACATTGAAAATTGCATCCTGACCAAAAGCCATATTTGAGATAAGAATTAAAACTAATACTGATTTTTTCATTTTAATACAATTGACGATAAATTCGCATTCCTGAATTCCTAAGCAGTTCACGACTTACAAAACTATAATATAATCCAAGCTGATGAAATTGTGCAAAATCATTATTTATTATATCCGGTATGATTGAAGCTGAATAATTCAAACTAAAAGAATTATTAAAAGAATTCGAGAAAGACTTTCCTATAATTAAGGAATAAACATTGTTATTATTCGATAAATATTTAAATCCTAAACCAAAATTTATTTCAGGCAATTCGTAATCAAGATTTACTCCCATATAATTTAGCATACTATAATAATATTCCATATCAATAGGGTTATAAAAATATTCATCCTGATATTGATAAATTAAAGTTGAAAACAATTTCTCTCTTAGAAGATTATTCCGAATATAAGCAGTATATTTAATAGGAATTCTCTCATTATCTAATGGCAGTTTTGGCTGATTTAAATGATTTACTGCAACACCTATTTCATATATAGGATGTTTTAATGATGTACCGAATCCCAAATTAAAATTACTCTTCTTAAATGATTGATTTAATGGCTCAATTTCTTCAAAAGAATATCTCGGTTTTAGTGTGTTATAAGAAATTTTATTCTCAATGATCCCAAAATTTGCAGCTACTACTAAATTTAAATATCCATTAAGGTAAGTCTTATACTTTATAATAGCATCAAATTCCGAAATATTATTTTCTTCTCCCAAAAGATTATATTTTATATTTAAACCTGTCTTTAAAGCTGGAAACACTCTAATGTTGAAATTTAGATTAGATGTATTAAACTGTTCGTTTTTATTATAAAATTCAATATTATTATCTAAGCTAAGATTCAAACGATCATTCTTGTTGTGTGCATAATTTAGTAAATGAATATTATGCTTACCAACATTAAAAATTGCTTCCTGACCAAAAGCCAGAGTTGAAATAAATAATAATATGAGAGTTAATCTTTTCAATAGTTCAATTTTTTATTATTACTATAAAACTCAAAACTATTATCTGTACATATATTAAGACTCTCACTTTTCCAAAAAGCTTTGTTTATTAAATAATGATTATATGGATGTATATGAAAAATCGCTTCCTGACCAAAAGACCAAGATGAAATAAGGATTAATATGAGAGTTATCTTTTTCATTTTGCCAATATTTTAACAATAACTGGGAAGTGGCCTAATGGCAGTTCCTGTGGTTATAATTGTTTCACTATTAACAAAAGAATAATATAGCCCGATTTGATAACCAGAATCTGTGGTAATAAATAAAAATCATGTTATTCAAACTTTATTTGTGTTTATTATTTCAATCCAAACATTTTTTTCGCTTTAATTGTTTTCGCCACAAATTTTGGAACCATATTTTCCCATTCATCATTAGCTTCCTGTATGTATTTTAAAACCGTATTTGAGAAAATATGCAATTTATCCTTACGATAATTTTTAATATCCATCACTCTGCCTGCATTTACAATATATTTATGAAGATAGTCCAGTTCTGAATCCAAACTTAAATTTTCTGTTGTTAATAATTCATCAGTACCTTCTTGAATAGTTGGATAAACATACATTTTCACGTTTTGTTTAAACAGTCTTCCAAAACCCTGAAGCGTTCCCCCACTTAAACTTTCATAATATTTATGATTAAAAAGCTCTTTGTAAGTACTTGAACCAATAATAATTCCTTGTTTGAAAATTTTAAAATTATCAAAATACGAAACGAATTCATGATGTTGTTTAAGGTCGGAAAGAATGACATCAATTCCCAAACCATTTATCAAATCAACCCTGTCAAGGAAATCCTTTTCGTCATAATCCCCTTCTTTCATTAAATTATCAATACTAATCTCACAAAACAACAAAGTGTCTTCCCTGCAACAATTTGCGTCCTTTTTGAAAAGTTCAAAACCTGTTTTCAGCATATCAATGGCAACATCAGTAATTGGTCTGAAGCTTCCTCTAAGAACCACTATGTTTTTTTTGTAGAATAAATCCGAAGGTGGCCTGTTGTGTTGTTTGTGGTCGAAAACAGTAACATTTGTAATTTTGTTTTTTACCAATTGAAGACTAATCAACCTATTGTCAACGTATTCAAGTTCAGGGCCTGACATGCGAATCATATCAATTTCCAACTGGTCTCTTGAAAGATTATCCAACAATGAGCGTAAAAAGTTTTCCGGAAAATCATTGAAATAATATGCCGCATAAATAAGATTAACTCCTAAAATTCCAATTGTACGCTGTTGTAGAAAATTATCTTTCTCATACATTTTTATATGCATTACAATCTCATTAGCTTCACAATTGGGATTTAATTGAAATTTTATCCCCAACCAACCATGGCTTTCATTCGTTTTTTGAAAATTAATTGCAGAAACTGTATTCGCAAAAGCAAAGTAACATGTATCGCTGGAGTGGGAGTCTTTCACCGACACTAATAGGTCACTATACTCAACTTCCAACATTTTCTTTAATCTTTCTTCGCTGACATATCTTTTGCTATGAATCTCGCCATATAATGTATTGCTTAAAGACATATCGTAAGCCGAAATTGTTTTAGCAATTGTCCCTGATGAGCCACCGGCTTTAAAAAAATTCCGGGCTACTTCCTGACCTGCACCAATTTCAGCAATTGTCCCAAAGATTTTAGCATCAAGATTAAGGCGTAAAGCCTTTTGTTTTGTTGTTAATACAGTTTCCATTGAGTTGGTTATCAAGTTAATTAATCGTTCAGGAACTTTGCTTTCTTAAGTATGAATTTTATAAATTGATATGAAACGATTATTAAAACCGGCCAAGCCAAATACCAAATAATTGAGCTTAAATATTCCATTTTTTTCTTTTTATTTAAATGTTAATTTTTTTATGTCCTGATTATTAATTCAAAGCACAATATTAATTATTCTTCCCGACACAACAATTATTTTCTTAGGTGGTTTTCCTTCAGTCCATTTTTGTGCTTCTTCAGCAGCGAGAACAGTTTTTTCGATTTCTTCTTTTGACATATCCGCTGGTAAATCAATTTTAAATCGCATCTTACCATTAAAAGAAACCGGATAAGTAACTATGTCCTCTATCAATAATTCCTTTTTTAACTCGGGGAAATCTGTATAAGTGATACTTTCATTATGTCCGAGTAATTGCCATAATTCTTCTGCAATATGTGGGGCATAAGAAGAAATTAAAATTGCTAAAGGTTCAAGAATTTCTCGTTTATTACATTTTAAATCAGTTAATTCATTAACACAAATCATAAATGAACTTACCGCTGTATTAAAGGAAAACCTTTCAATATCTTCCTGGATTTTCTTGATTGTTTTATGTAAAACTTTGAGTTCTTTTGAGTTAGCTGCTTCATCCGAAACATGGAAATTATTTTCTTTATTTTGATAAAGTTTCCAAAGCTTTCGCATAAAACGATAAACACCTTCAATACCATTAGTGTCCCAGGGTTTTGATTGCTCCAGCGGTCCAAGAAACATTTCATAAAGCCGTAAAGTATCAGCACCGTATTTGTCAGTTAAATCGTCCGGATTAACAACATTGTGAAGTGATTTCGACATTTTTTCGACTTCCGACCCACAAATATATTTATCACCTTCTAAAATAAATTCAGCATCTGCAAAATCAGTATTCCAATTTTTGAAGGCTTCGATATCAAGAATATCATTTTCAACAAAATTTATATCAACATTAATTGGAGTAACATCATAATCTTCCTTCAGGTTAAACGAAACGAATTTATTTGTTCCTTTAATTCGGTAAACTATGCTTGATCTACCCTGAATCATTCCTTGATTTATAAGCTTTTTGAATGGTTCATCTTTAACTGTCATTCCAAGGTCAAAAAGGAATTTATTCCAGAATCTTGCATAAATAAGATGACCGGTTGCGTGCTCCGAACCGCCAATATATAAATCTACATTTTCCCAATATTCATTTGCTTCTTTGGAGAAATATTCTTTATCGTTCCATGGATCCATATAACGATAATAATAAGCACTTGAACCGGCAAAGCCCGGCATAGTATTACATTCGAGTTGATATCCTTCTTCAGTTTTCCAGTTTTTTGCTCTTGCTAATGGCGGCTCACCATCTTCAGTTGGGAGATATTTGTCAACATCAGGAAGCTCCAAAGGAAGTTTGCTTTCGTCAAGAACATAAGGCATATCGTCTTTGTAATAAACCGGAAATGGCTCTCCCCAATATCTTTGACGACTAAAAATCGCATCTCTTAAACGATAATTTATTTTGCCTTTTCCGATTCCTTTTTCTTCAATAATTTTAATAGTATCTGCTATTGCTTCTTTCACAGTCATTCCGTTTATAAATTCGGAATTCACCATAATTCCTTCTTTTGCTTCATAAGCTTCTTCTTCGATATTTCCACCTTGAACAACTTCTTTGATTTCCAAACCGAAATGTTTTGCGAAAGCATAATCTCTGGCATCATGTCCGGGGACAGCCATAACTGCTCCTGTTCCGTAACCGGCAAGAACATAATCTGCAATCCAGATTGGCATTTCTTTTCCGCTAAATGGATTTATTGCATAAGCTCCGGTGAACTTACCTGAAATCTTTTTAACTTCTGACATACGTTCTCTTTCCGAACGATTTTTTGCCCAAGAGATATATTCTTCAACTTCAGCTTTGTTTTCAGGGCTTGTAATTTCCGGTACTAATTCATGCTCGGGAGCAAGAACCATAAATGTGCTTCCAAAAATAGTGTCACTTCGGGTTGTAAAAACTTCAATTTTTGGGACATTGAGCGGAGTCGAAATGTTTTTTAGGTCAAAAACCAAGGAACAGCCATTAGACTTTCCAATCCAGTTTTTTTGAACTTCCTTTATCGAGTCCGACCAATCAATTCTTTCAAGTCCTTCCAGCAGTCTGTCAGCATAAGCTGTAATTCTTAAGGACCATTGACGCATTGATTTTTTCTCAACAGCATAGCCACCACGAACTGAAAGACCTTCTTTCACTTCATCGTTTGCTAAAACGGTTCCTAATTCAGGGCACCAGTTCACAACAGTGTCAGAAAGATAAGCAAGACGATAATTCATTAAAATTTCCTGTTGTTCTTTTTCTGTTGATGATTTCCAATATTCAGGAGTAAACATTTCAATTTCTGAACAGGCAGCTTCAACATTTGAATTTCCGTTATTTTCAAATTCTTTAATTAATTCAGAAATTTTTTCGGCTTTTTGAGTTTTGTTATTATACCATGAATTGAAAAGTTGTATAAATGTCCATTGTGTCCATTTGTAATAAAAAGGGTCGCTGGTTTTCACTTCCCTGTCCCAGTCGAATGAAAAACCGATTCTGTCGAGTTGTTCTCTATATCGTTTAAGATTTTTCTCAGTGGTGATTGCAGGATGAGTACCTGTTTGAATTGCATATTGTTCGGCAGGCAATCCATAAGCATCATAACCCATCGGGTGAAGAACATTAAAACCTTTGAGTCTTTTATATCTTGAGTAAATATCTGATGCGATATATCCAAGAGGGTGTCCAACATGCAATCCTGCTCCGGAAGGATAAGGAAACATGTCTAAAACATAATATTTTGGTTTTTTAGATTTATTTTCAGCTTTAAAAGTTTTATTTTCAGCCCAGTATTTTTGCCACTTCTTCTCAATCTCTGGAAAATTATAATCCATTTTTTTTTCTTTTAATATTTATGCTAATAGGATTTCTATTGAGCAGCGAAATTAAAAAACTATTATGATTTTTTAACAATGAAACACAGATTGTTATTATATATTTGCCATAGAAGAAAAATTAAATAAGGATTTTTATTATTTTAGCTGATTATTTGCATTCATATGGCTAAATCAGAAGATAAATACGCAAGGCGAAGACTTAAAACATCTTATTTGTCAACAATAATAAGCATAACACTTGTTTTGTTTACTATTGGATTATTAGGTCTTGTTATTTTACACGCAAAAAAGCTTTCGACCCTGGTGATGGAAAATATTAGTCTTTCAGTTGTTATGAAAGAAAATGTTCGAGAAGCCGACATTATGAAATTGAAAAAAACTATTGACGCAACTGATTATGTTAAATCGACAAAATACATAACAAAAGAAGAAGCAACCAAAGAACACCAGGAATATCTTGGTGAAGATTTTGTGAGTTTTATTGGCTATTCCCCACTACTTCCATCGATTGATGTAAGGGTGAAAGCTTCTTATGCAAATAATGATTCTCTTTCGATAATTGAAAGCAATCTTTCGAAAAACCCTAATGTTAAAGAAGTTAATTACCAAAAAACTTTAGTTCATAAGCTTAATGAAAATATAAAAAAAATTAGTTTTATAATCTTGGGATTGACTGGATTACTTCTACTTATTGCTTTTGCATTAATTAATAACACTATCAGATTGTCAGTTTATTCCAAACGCTTTTTAATTAAAAGTATGCAATTAGTAGGAGCAACACAACGATTTATTCGAAAACCATTTATTTATAAAGGATTAATACAGGGACTATTAGGGGCATTATTGGCTATAGGTTTGTTAATTGGAGTGATATATTTTTCACGTCAAGAGCTTCCTGAATTAATCGACTTGCAAGAAGTAGATTTATTTTTATCATTATTCGCAATAGTTACAGCAATGGGGCTATTTATCTCATGGATTTCTACTTTTTTTGCTGTTCGTAAATATTTAAAAATAAAAACCGACCATTTATATTATTATTAACCATGAATAAAAAAACGAAAAATATTCCAGCTGTAAAGCAAAAGAAAACCGAAACAACTCATGTTGATTTCACATTTGGAAAAAAGAGTTACACTTTACTTTTAATCGGACTTGCCTTTATTACATTGGGTTTTATACTAATGGTTGGAGGTGGATCACCTGACCCGAATGAATTCAATCCGGAAATTTTTAATTTCCAAAGAATCACACTTGCTCCCATTCTTATCTTGATTGGATATGTGATTGAGATTTTTGCTATTATGAAAAAACCAAAAGACGCAACAGAATAAATCTTAATAAAACTTATGAGTTGGTTAGAAGCAATTATCCTTGGAATTATTCAAGGTCTTACAGAATTTTTGCCTGTTAGTAGTAGCGGACATTTGGAAATTACAAAGGTTATTTTTGGAGATACAAGCTTGCCGGAGGACAGCATGATGATGACTGTCGTTTTACATGGTGCAACTGCTCTCGCAACTATTTTGGTTTTCCGAAAAGATATAATGGAAATTATTCGTGGATTATTTCAATTTAAGTGGAATGATGAAATGAAATTTTCAATGAAAATAGTTCTTTCAATGATACCTGCTGCTATTATTGGTTTTATGTTTGAAGATTATATTGAAAGTCTTTTTGCAGGAAATATAATACTTGTTGGAAGTATGCTTTTGTTAACAGGAGTACTCTTATTTGCTGCTGATAAAGCAAAAGCTGCCGAAAAAGGTGTGAGTTTCTGGAATTCTTTAATAATTGGTATTGCTCAGGCGATTGCAATTCTTCCAGGAATATCTCGTTCGGGTGCAACTATTTCCACCTCCGTATTGCTTGGAATTGACAGAGGAAAAGCAGCAAGATTCTCGTTTCTAATGGTTGTTCCTTTGATATTAGGAAAAATGGCAAAAGATATTTTGGATGGTGGAATTAGTTCCGAAAGTGGCAATGTTATTCCGCTTGCTATTGGGTTCGTTGCAGCTTTTATTACAGGGGTTTTTGCCTGCACCTGGATGATTAAAATAGTTAAACGCAGCAAATTAAAATACTTTGCAATTTATTGTTTTATCATTGGATTGGTCGCAATTGCCTACAAACTATTCTTTTAAATGATTAATAAAGATTTTCAGGGTGAAATTGATTTAATCGAAGGTGAAGTTTTTTTAATTAACAAACCTTTTGAATGGACTTCTTTTGGAGTAGTCAAATACGTTAGAAATAATCTTGGAAGACCATTTGGAATTAAAAAGTTGAAAGTTGGTCATACCGGAACCCTTGACCCGCTTGCAACAGGTTTGCTAATAGTATGTATTGGTAAACAAACAAAAAATATTGAAGACTATCAGGACTTAGAGAAGGAATATACAGGTAGCTTTTTTCTTGGAGCAACAACTCCTTCATTTGATTTGGAAACTGAAATAAATCAAACTTTTGAAATTAATAGTATTACAGAAGAACAAATTATTGAAACTTCAAGAAAATTCATTGGCTCATATGAGCAATTTCCGCCTATATTTTCTGCAAAGCAAATTAATGGAAAGCGAGCCTACAAATATGCAAGAAAAGGGCAGGAGGTAGAAATGAAATCTAAGCTTGTAAATATTAATCAATTTGAAATCACTAAAATTAATCTTCCTGAAATTGAATTTAGGATTTGTTGTAGCAAAGGAACTTATATTCGCTCAATTGCGAATGATTTTGGAAAAGCATTAAACTCAGGAGCTTATTTGGCATCACTTTGCAGAACAAAAATCGGTTCATTCAATTTGGAAGATGCAATTGATATTGATTTTTTTAAAAATGTGACAAGTTCAAATATTAAAATATTTAACACAAATTAAGCTGAAAATATACTTGAAAAGACTGGACTTTTGGGTCAAAATTCATTACCTTTGCATGTTTTTTGATAGAAGTTGAAAAATTTTAAATAGAACTATAAATATGAAGTTATCTCAATTCAGATACAATTTACCACAAGAGTTAATAGCATCACATCCACCTCAATACAGAGATGAATCGAGGCTGATGGTGATTGATAGAAAGACTAAATCAATTGAACATAAAATGTTCAAGGACATTCTTAATTATTATAGCGATGGTGATGTTTTTATTTTAAATAACACTAAGGTTTTTCCAGCCAGGCTATATGGTATAAAGGAAAAGACCGGTGCAGAAATAGAAGTGTTTTTATTGCGTGAATTAAACCACGAAGCCCGTCTTTGGGATGTTTTGGTTAATCCTGCCAGAAAAATAAGGATTGGAAATAAGCTTTATTTTGGTGAAGACCAATCTTTGGTTGCGGAAGTTATTGATAATACAACATCAAGAGGTAGAACACTAAGGTTTTTATTTGATGGACCTTATGCCGATTTCAAAAAGACCATTGAATCATTAGGAAAAACACCATTACCTAAAATAATTGACAGACCCGTAGAACCTGAAGATAAAGAAAGATACCAAACTATTTATGCAAAACATGAAGGTGCTGTTGCTGCACCCACTGCCGGATTACATTTTAGTAGAGAGATTATGAAACGCCTGGAACTGCAAGGAGTAACATTTGCCGAAATTACACTTCATGCAGGTTTGGGGAATTTCAGAACCATTGAAGTTGAAGACCTTTCAAAGCATAAATCTGATTCGGAACAAATGTATGTTTCTGAGAAAACAGCAAAAATAGTTAATGACGCCAAGGAAAGAAAAAACAATATTTGTGCAGTCGGAACAACTTCAATGAAGGCGATTGAATCATCTGTTGCAATCTCTGGTCATCTTAAACCTTACGATGGATGGACAAATAAATTTATTTTTCCTCCCTATGATTTTAGTGTTGCAAACAGTATGATTAGTAATTTCCATTTACCTCAGTCAATTTTAATGATGATGGTTTCTGCCTATGCAGGTTTTGATTTTTTGAAACAAGCATACAAAGTTGCTGTAGAAGAAAAGTATAAATTCTTTACTTATGGAGATGCAATGTTAATATTATAAGATAAATTAAGATATAAATTAAAATCCCCCAGGAGTTTTCAGGGGGATTTTGTGTTTAAACAAAAATTGAAAAAATATTTAATTATCGTAGCCGGAGGTAGTGGAAGTAGATTAAATTCTGATATTCCTAAACAGTTTATTCCTATAGCAGGAAAACCAATAATTATGCACGCAGTTAAAGTTTTTACTGATTGTATTAAGGATTTGAAAATAATTATTGTATTGCCAAAAGCTCATATTGAATTATGGAGTGAATTATGTCGGGAATTTAGCTTTGATATTGAACATTCAGTTGTAGAAGGTGGACCAAAGAGATACCATTCTGTTAAAAATGGATTAAAAGAAGTTAAAGAAGATTGTATAGTTGCAATTCATGATGGAGCCAGACCTTTAGTAAATAAATCCACTATTTTAAATACAATTGCAGCCGCTGAAAGTTATGGTGCTGCCATTCCTGTTGTGAAAGTTAATGAATCAGTCAGGGAAATTACCGGAGCAACAACTAAATCTATAAATAGAGAAAATCTTAGGCTAGTGCAAACCCCTCAGTGTTTTAAATCAGATATTATTTTTAAAGCATATAAACAGAACTACAAAGAAGAATTTACTGACGATGCCAATGTTGTCGAAAATGACGGACAAATTGTTCATATTGTAGAAGGTAATGTAGAAAACATTAAGATTACTTATCCCGGAGATATTTTTATTGCTGAGGTATTACTGAAAAGATTTAGTTGAAAAATTTGATGCTTACAATTTATCTGCTGCCACTTACATTTGATTTTTGCCTTTTGCCTTTTGCCATCAACTTTTTCTTCCCTTCCAGTTGAATGATAAAAAATTTCCCAATATCCCAAAAACTGAAATATAGACTACATAAATTGGCTGTAGAATCAAATAGTACCATAATAATCCATTTCTTTTTATGAAATTTGTAAAACCTGCCAATAAAGGAAAGTCAAAAAATAATTTAATTCCTAGCAGAGATATGGCAAATAATAAATAATCCTTATTAAAAATTGCAAGAATAAAAGCTGAAGGAATAGAGACGTTAAATAATAAAATAATTATTGCAATAGCGATAATATTGAAATCCTGATACCCTTTGCTTTTTGAAACCCATCTGATTCGTTGATTATAGAATTCTTTAAAGCTGGCGGCAGCTTTAGAATAAACTATTGCATCAAAGTTTTTTAAAAAAGCGATTGACTTGCTTCCAAATCTTTTTTTGAATTTTAGAAGAAGGAAAATATCATCTCCTGACGAATATTTTTTATCAGAATCGTATCCATTCACTTCCCAAAAAGCTTTTTTGGAAAATGCTAAGTTTG
The DNA here is from genome assembly GCA_021739805.1 of Saprospiraceae bacterium. The sequence continues at coordinate 16,027 of JAIPBB010000030.1, forward strand.
CCCCATTACACATTATCGGGTTATTAAGATTAATTGCTGCTGCGGAACTTGAAATTAGACTTACAAATTCAAGGCTTTGTAATTTGCCAAAAACAGAATTATTGTTTTCCATTACAACAGGAGATACAATCATTTTAGGATTTTGTGATTTATAGTAATCAATAATGGAGAATAGCCATTTCTCACTCATCACACAGTCGGCATCAGTTGTAATTATTAAGTCATTTTGTGAAATTTTTATAGCATTTGACAGAGCTTGTTTTTTTGAAAATTGCTCAGATGATTTTATGAGTTTAATTTGATATGATGGATTTTCAGCAATGAATTTTTGAATTTTGTTAATAGTATTATCAGTAGAATTGTCATCAGAAACTATGATTTCATAAAAATCAGTAGGATAGTTTTGAGAGATTATCGAACCTAAACATTCTAAAATATTGTTTTCCTCATTTCTGACAGCAATTATTATTGTTGCTTTAACTGAAAATTCTGATGGATTTAAGGTAACAGACTTTAATGAGAACCAAGCATAAGTATAAAAACTAATTAAAATGATGTAAAGAATAGCAAGTATTGTGAAGAGTATAAATAAAATCATAAAAAATTAATACTTAGTTTGAGTTCTTTCTAAAAAAATTAAGATTGAAAACGAAAATAGTTCCTACTAATGCAGGAATTGCCAAATTAATTAACCAAAGCAAAGATGTTGTGGATATTATTGCAATTTCAATTTGGTCAGTCATAATACCATTTTTTATAAAATATAATTCAAATACCGATATAGCAACTGCTCCCCTTATTCCAAGTTCTGATAGAGCAATTGAAGGAATTGCTGTTAATATAAAAAAAACAACTGAAATTAAAATAACTCCATCAATAATAGGTATATTTAGATTGAACATTCTTAATAATATGTAAAATTGTAAAGTGAAAACACAATACCTGATAAAACTGTAAGAAAATATTGCCAGCAGTTCTTTTGTGTTATAAAAAGCGAAAATTCGCATATAAATCCTGATTCTTTTCCATTTGTCTTTAATGAATTTACGTGTAAAAGTGCTTATAAAAGAAACATTAAAAAACAGTAGAATTAGAAATAAATTAAGAATTATTATTACAAAAATTATTGTCAGGCTAAGATATTTGTCAATTGAATAATATTTGGTAATAAAGAATATAAATCCAATCGAGCCAACAACAATTGTTACAAGTAATTGGCTCATACTACCAATTACTGTGATAAATATTCCTTCCCAGGGATTTGTCTTTTTAAGAATAAATACTCTGCCAAAGAATTCACCAACTCTGTTTGGTGTGAATATGCTAACTGTATTTCCTGCAAGAATTGCTTTGTAGGCTTTCAGAAAAGAAATCGACTCAATTTTTTTAATAAGATATCTCCATTTTCCTGATTCTATTCCCCAGTTTACTATCATCAGGGCAAAAACAACACAAAGCAATAAAATGAATTTTTTATTATAAATGGAGTTAGCAAAATTATTTATTGCTTCATGGAAATCTTCTTTATGAAATATCCTATTATAAATAAAACCATAAGCCATTAAAATAATAACTATCTTAATTATTAGGTTGTAGGTTTTATGTAACTTTGTTTTGAAAAACATAATTTAATTTTTACTGATTTGAGTATAGATAGAATAATTCTTGGTATTGACCCCGGAACCACCATAATGGGTTACGGCTTAATCCATAATAAGTCAAATAAAATTGAACTTATAACAATGGGTGTTATCAAATTAAACAAATATACAAATCAGGCAATAAAGCTAAAGAAAATTTTTGAGAAAACATTATTTCTTATTGATCAATACAAACCAGACGAACTAGCAATTGAGGCTCCTTTTTTTGGTAAAAATGTCCAATCAATGCTGAAATTAGGCAGGGCACAGGGTGTTGCCATGGCTGCTGCATTATATCGTGACCTGCCGATTTTTGAATACTCCCCCAAAAAAATTAAACAATCAATAACCGGAAACGGTAATGCATCCAAAGAACAAGTAGCCGGAATGTTGATGAATTTGCTTTCTTTGAAGCAAGCTCCCGAATATCTTGATGAAACTGATGCTTTAGGAGCAGCTGTATGTCATTATTTTCAAAAGTCAAATCTTTCGGGTGGTAGTTCTTATTCAGGATGGAAAGCATTTATTACTGAAAACCCCAAAAGAGTATTATAGATTTTGATAGGTTTCGTTAATTTGTTTTGCTATTTCAGCAAATTCTTCAGTAGTGAATTTTAGTTTCGGCTGCTTGAAATCAATATCATATATAGTGTTTATTGGAACTAAGTGAATATGGGCATGTGGTACTTCAAGACCAATCACTGCCATCCCGATTCTTTTGCATTTAACATTGGCTTCAATTGCAATGCCTACCTTTTTTGCGAAATAAAATAATTCTTTATAAGATTCGTCGTCTAAATCAAGAATATAATCTACTTCTTTTTTAGGAACGACTAAGCTGTGACCCTTAGCGAGAGGAAAAATATCTAAAAATGCATAAAAGTTTTCGTCCTCTGCGATTTTATGTGAAGGTATTTCACCATTTATTATTTTAGTAAAGATGCTTGGCATAGCTGTTTGGTTTCAGGTTTTTTGGTTTCAGGTTTTTTGGTTTCAGGTTTCAGGTTTCAGGTTTCAGTTGTGATTTTAGCAATTTCAACAATTTTATCTCGAAATTTCAATTACTTCAAAAGGAATTATTCCGGCAGGAACAGTAATATCAACTTTATCACCTACTGTTTTACCCAGTAAACCTTTTGCAATTGGTGAAGTCACAGATAATTTTCCTGCTTTTAAATCAGATTCATTTTCGGGAACAACAGTATATGTCATTTCTGCACCATTTTTAAGGTTTTTTATTTTAACAATCGACATCAGCAGAACTTTAGAATTATCCATTTTTGATTCATCAAAAACCCTTGCGTTTATTAGTATTTCCTGTAGTTTAGAAATTTTAATTTCTAGAAGACCTTGAGCATTCTTAGCAGCATCATATTCTGCATTTTCAGATAAATCTCCTTTATCTCTGGCTTCTGCAATTTGTTGAGAAATAGAAGGCCTTTCAATTGAAGTCAATTGTTCAAGTTCATCTTTTATTTTTTGTAATCCTTCCTTAGTGTAATATGCGATTTTTGCCATTTCGTTTATTGTTAAAAAAATGAATATGAAAAGAATGACCCTAAAAGGGCCATTCAATGAGTATATAAAATTAGTAATTATTTTATTAAAAACAAAAAAAGCTATAAGTTTATTCTAGCACCAATTGTGTGAGTTCCTGAAAATGGATTTGTAGCTCTATAAGAATAATCAAGAGAGAAAAACGAACCCTTTTCTTTGTTCAGTGGAGCTTGAATTGAAAAACCTCCAGCTGGACCAGTATGAGCTGTGCTTCTTCCGGCATCAAAATCACTGAAGATATCCTTTTCATACATATAACCACCGCGAAGCATTAGGATTTTTTTCCACGAATATTCAACACCTAAAGAATATTGGTCTTTGGTAAATGAATTTGATGTAAAATTTCCAGCAGCAGTAATAGTGTTGTCATCGTTTAAAAAGAAATCATAGGATGCTCCAATATTAATTAAAGAAGGAAGCTCAAAAGAAGCAGACCTTTGCTCAACAGTTATTTCGTTATCATTTCCTTGAAGCAATCCGCTAACAGAAAGTCCATCACCAGTGAATTTCATAGTTGGACCAACATTTTTCATTGAAATTCCAAATTTTATGTTTTCCAATTCACCAGTTACATATTGGATACCGGCATCAATAGCAATTCCTTGAGCTGAAACATCAGATATTTGTTCAGAAATAATTTTTATATTAATACCTCCAAAAATACTATTAGAGAATGCTTTTGCATAAGAAAGGTTGATATTCATGGATTTTGGGGAAAAAGTACCAATTCCTCCTTCCGGAAGTTCAACAGTTGTAACATCAATTTCACCAACACTAAGAGCCATAATCCCAACAGCAATCACACCGCCCTCTTCACCAAGTTTTTGAGAGAACCCAAAAGTGTTAATACGAAGGTCAGTTCCTGAAAGGTATTGGGTATTTGAAAATATTAACTCAGTTTGTTTAGTGAAAGCTAAACCGGCAATATTAAGAAATTGCGATTCTAGTCCCCTAACGTTTGCTGTGTTTGCATTTGCCCAACCGGAACTTCTTGCCCATGGGTTTATCAATAGTTCTGATGCTCCTGCTTGCCCCGAACGATCTTCGTTTCCGGCATTAGCATTATTGTATTGGAATGTTATAAGTCCAATAAGCAGGGCTGTTATTAAATATTTATGCATCTTTTTCATATTTGAGCTTTTTGTTTTTTAACAAAATATATTTTTATTCTAGAAAGAGTTCAAATCAACTGGTCGTAATGTACCAAACCATTTTACTACTTTTTCTCCAATACCTTCAGCTTTTATATGTATTATATATAAACCGCCGGAAATTGGAATTCCTGCATGGTTTTTAAGATCCCAATCTATAGAAGTTAGAATTTCGTCTTTAGAAAATTGTCGTACAAGAACACCGTTAACTGTATAAATTGATACTGTACATTTTTCAGGTAAATTTGTGATTTTTACACGGTTATCAAGTTGATTTTCTTCATATCCTGAATATGCAAAATACGGATTTGGTACAACCTTGATAAGATCTAAGGCATTTTTTGCAATCTCATTATTGTTTTTTTGTGTTGCAATACCATAAGTGTCAAATTCATACATTGGATAATTGCCGTTTTGTGGTGATGATGCCCCGTCAATTGCGTAATTCTGTTTATATGGTTTATTAACTCTTATTCTTATTTTAGCATCAGTTGGAATCTCTGATGGGTCATCAAAATCATATAAACCTGATAGCATTGGCAAACCAACCCACATTACTTTACTATAGACTGATCTTTTGTCAAGATTACCTGGGTTGAAATTACCGGCTGATAATTTTTGATACAACCATTGTCCTTCATCATAAGCCGGACAAATATTGGAATTATCAGAAATGTGCCCCATAACGTAAATATAATGTTTACCACCAAATAAAACATCACTTAGATTAGTAAAGTAATTTGCTGTAGGATTCCATTTTAAGTCTTTTCCGTTTTCACCAACCAGCCATGAATCTTCACCAAACATCATATTTAATCTTTCTCCTGTTTCTAGATTAATTGCATATCCCGGAAACCAACTCATACCACGTGTACCTGTGCCATCAACGTTTCCATCTTTATCGAGAGAACTTCCCATACGAAGATTAAATTTTTCAACACCACCTTCAGATAGTCCCATATCATCGCAAAGTTCAATCACAGGACATCTTGTCCATTTTGATTTATCAGAAGTGATAACAACATCTATACTAGATAAGTTATACATACGATTTAATGTAAGAAGTGTACCCCATGCCGGACCATTAGCAAACCTAGGATTCATTTGAGAACTACCAGTACCATAAGAACATAATCTATATGGTGCCCAGGTTCCAAAAATTACCTGTTCGTAATCTTCATCAGGGTCAACCCAATCACTACCATTTTTATAATCATCATTTGTACCCTCAGTAGGATCTTCGAGTGTTCCCGCCCGTATCCAGTTCATAGCAACAGAACCATCGTTATCAGGTACTCCTGAAAACCACATTTTTGAACTATCTGCAAATTCAAGAGAAGATTCAATAAAACCATTACCTTCAACTGCAATTTCTCCCGGTTCTTCAACTTGACCAATTGAAATTGATAAACCATAATCAAGAAGTAATTGTTCGTTTTCAACTTCCAAAGTTGTATCAGAAAGTATAGTATCACTGTTTACATCATTTGTTAACATCCAGGAACATCTACTAATATTAGTTGGTTGAAGTGGGTCAGGAATGAATTTTAAAGTAAAATTAGCTTTAATAACATTTAGTGGGTCAATAACTTTTACGTTTATTGGACCAGAGCTAAAATCATATTCAGGAGTTAATGATTTTCCATTATCTAATATTTCTTTAACCGTTTGTTGGGTAAATTCAAGAACATTGCCTCCATTTCCTTGTCCTTCGATTCTTGTAATTTTAGGACCGCTTCCGTATTCACCTGTAATATTAGTGCCGCCTGCTTCAGGGCTGACAATATGAGGAATTCCAACAACAGATTGTATTGAAGTTCCTATAGCTGATTTTCTTCCTGCTAAATATGGTTTCTTTTGACCGTATAAGCCATTAACAACTCCGGCTTCTTGTGTATATGGTTTGAATTCGTTGTGAGAATATGCAATAGCAATATAATAGTACTTTTTATGATTAACCAATTTTGTGTTGCCAAGAGCAAATTCATCTTCTGTAATTTTAAATGAATGTACAATTCCTTCATCTGCTCCGGCTACTTCTTCAACAGGTTCATTTCCATTAACTGCATCAGAAAAATAATAGTTCACTAATTGGTCAACACCATTTTTTATGTCGCATTGAGCCACTAATCTGGCAAGATCAGGGTCATGTAAATCGGCTACAGAAACAGAGGCATCTTTAACTTGAAAAACCTGATAACCTTCAAATCTGTATAAAGAATCATATCTTGCTGCACCTGAAAGTGAATCAGGAGAAATAATTGCAGGATCCCATTCAGTATATCGTTCAAGATAATTATTTGATAATTTTCTGTTAGTCACATAAAGAATTAACTCATTTTCTAATTCTTGAATAACAAGGTCAGGAGCATCTGGACCATCGACTACTTTAAAACAATTATCAAATAATCTCTGACATTTATCATCGACTTGTCTAAGTAATTCAACTGAAGCAAATGGACCACCTGAAGTAGCTCTTGCCCATGGGATACCAACTGTAATGTAATTTACTGCACCGGCTTCAAGTGTAAATGGACCGGCAGATTGCATAAACCTTCTGTCGTAAGGAACATTATTAGCAACTTCTTCAGTCCAATATGTTGGTCCGTTAGGTGGCTGTCCTCCAGTTCCCCAATTACAAGGGTCAGTATCACCCGGGAACATAAAGTCACAATCGGGACCATAAGCAGGAGGTGAAGAATTTGGGTGAGCATTGCCACCGTAACGCATCCTGGTTCCATCTTTCCAAAATCCTTTTAGAAATTGGTAATACTCTGATGCATAGGTTGGATCCTGCATTGCAGGAAGTCCACCACCACCGGTATTGTTGTGATAAACGAATTTTCGCATTCCAAAACGTTCATTATCAACTATTCCATCAGCAAAGTTTACTCCGTTAATACTTACATCACAGAGTGGAGTTGCGACAACATTAGTAGATAATGTGTCAAAATAGATGAAATATGTAGTATC
>JAIPBB010000031.1 GCA_021739805.1 Saprospiraceae bacterium
AAAACATATTTACCGACAAAAAGATGAGCATTTTATCAAAATTTTAAATGAAATCAGGGATGATTGTTTAACTGAAAATTCGATAATCGAATTGAAAAAGAGATATATTCCAAACTTTAGCCCTAATAATGACGAAGGATATATAACTCTTACAACCCATAATGCAAACGCTGATTCGATTAATAACATTCAACTTCGTAAAATAAAAGCAAAAGAATATCATTTCGAAGCAATAATTGAAGGAAGTTTTTCGGAGTATTCTTATCCAACTAAAAAAGATTTAATATTGAAAATAGGTTCCCAGGTGATGTTTGTAAAAAACGACAGTTCTCCTGAGAAAAGATATTATAACGGAAAAATAGGCAAAATTACAAATATTGAAGATGAAGTTGTATTTGTAAAAAGTCCTGATGAAGATGAGATTATTGAAGTTGGAGTCGAAAAATGGGAAAACATTAAGTATTCTCTTAACGAAGAAACCAAAGAAATTGAAGAAGAAGTTGTAGGTTCTTTCATACAGCATCCATTGCGTCTTGCATGGGCAATCACTATTCATAAAAGCCAGGGTTTAACTTTTGATAAAGCAGTTATTGATGCACAAGCAGCTTTTGCCCATGGTCAAACTTATGTTGCATTAAGTCGATGCAAAACCTTGGAAGGCTTGATTTTGAGTAGTCAAATAAGCGATAATGGAATTATTTGCGATCAAAAAGTGATGACTTTCAATCGTGAAGTTGAACAAAATCAACCCGAAGAAAAAGTTCTTAGAGAATCGAAACAAGATTTTCTAAAATTATTACTTGATGAGCTTTTAAATTATAAACCCTTACAATTTCAGATTAATAAACTTAAAAAAATCATACAGGAAAATACAAGAAGCATAGAAGGTGATTTATTTGAAAAGTTAAGTGATATTCAAAAAACCGTTTCTGAATTGATTGATATTGCTGAAAAGTTCTCCAGGCAAATCACTCAATTAATATCTGTGGAAGAAGACGGTGAAGCGAATTCTCCCCTTCAGGAACGTATTAAAAAAGCTTCTGAATACTATCTTGATAAAACGCAACAACAGATTTTAATGCCTTTGGATAAAAGCACTTTTTCAACCGATAATAAAGCTGTGAAAAAGGCAGTGAAAGAAGTTTTAGTTATGATGCACGAAATTCTTACAATAAAGGAAATTTGTTTGAAGCAAGCATCAAAAGCTTTTATTTTAAAGGATTATCTCACTGTTCGTGCGAAAGCTTCCTTGGAAAATGTTACTGTAAAAACAAAACTAAATACTGAAACCCAATATATTCCAACTGAGCATCCGGTTCTTTACAAGCGTTTCCAGGAATGGAGAAAAACTCTTGCTGAAAGAGATAATGTCCCTGTTTACAGAATAATCAACCAAAAAGCTATTATCGGAATAACCAACACTTTGCCCGCTTCCGCAAAACAATTAAATGAAATTAATGGAATAGGAGCAAACAAAATCAAGAAATATGGTAGTGAAATTCTTTCAATGGTTTTAGATTATTGCAAAGAAGAAGACCTATCAATGATAGTTGATGAAATTAAAGATGTCAAACCAATTCAACAAAAGAGTACATCAAAAATTAGTCTTGAATTATTTAAAAATGGCAAAAGCATATCTGAAATTGCAAAAGAACTTAATTTAGCTAATAGTGAAATCATTGGTTATTTAACACATTATTTAGAAACTGGAGAATTGGAATTAGATCGTTTTGTGAGCAAAGAAAAAGCAGATTTAATTTTAGATTTTTTCAAAGAAAATCCGGAAGCAAAAGCCGGGGAAGTGAAAATTTCTATAGATGAAATAAGCTATGCTGATATTCATTTTGTTCAAAGTTATATGAAAAAGTTTGAAACTGTGGATGGTGATCAGTAAAGTAGTGAGCTTGAGAGCCTGTGAGCTTTTAGATTGTGAGCTTGAGAATGGGAGATGGTAGAAAACGAGAAACCAGCATTTCGACTCCGCTCAATGAGCAACACGGTCAACGTATTTAGAACTTGAAACAAGAAGCGAGAAACTAGCAACTAGCAACCAGCCAACTAATTCAACCTGATAAAATTATAAGTTATTGTTCCTTTTTGAACGTCTGCGGCATCATAACTAACATTAAATTTAGCTTTTAAAGCAGCATTAACAGCTTCTTTTAGTAATTCAGGGTCATATACGTTTGTTCCTTGTGCACCTGCTACTGCATTAGTGACTTTCCCGCTTTTATCAACCCAAATTGTGACAACAACTCTTCCTTGTTCCTGGGAATTATAATTAGGTTTCGGAAGACTTCTTACCGTTCTGTTACTTAAATCGACTTTAGGACCGTTACCTCCTGTTCCTGGAGTGCCTTCATGATTTTTTGCATTAACATCACCACCTTCATTACCTTGATTTCCCGGCTTTCCGGTCTCTCCTTCGTTTTCTCCACTATTATTTTTCTTTTGATATAGTTTATTAGGATCAATAACCGGTTCAGGGTCTTCTTTTGGTTTTATTTTATTTTTTGGGTTTTTCTTTTTAACTGTCGGAGCTTCGTATGTGTCTTGAGTAGCAACATTTTCTTCTGTTTCAGAAGCTTGTGGAGCTGCTGCTTCTGATGCGGGGTCAACAGATTTTGTATCACCCATACCATCATCACTAAAACCTATATTGACTTCAACGCCTTCTGGTGGTGGAACTTCAAATTTTAATCCCATTAATACCAAAGCAAAAACTAAAATCAGGTGAAAAGCGATTGTACCAATTATTCCGCTCCTGTTGTATTTTTTATTGCTCATTTCTTTGTGTTTCTTGTATTAACGTTTGATATGACTATTATATTATAATTTAACGTTTGATATGACTAAAGGTTATTTAATTAATGAAATCTTATTTTCTTTTGTTTTTAACTTCCTTTTATACTTTCTTTAACTTTAGGCACTTCAAACTCAAGCACACTTTAAGTACTCTTTAAATGCTATTTAGGGTCAGTCTTTAAAATAACTTTATTCTTAGTATTGTTTAACTTATTAATCTTGTTTACAGCATCAATAACATCAACTATATATTGAATAGGAACATCAAAACTTACACTTAGGTCAACACTTGCTTCAGTTTGTCCAGCTAACTTTTGATTTAAAACTCCATAAAGGTCTTCACTTAAAACCGGAATATTATCTACGGCAAATTGATATTGTTCATCAATTGAAACCGCTACCTTTGCTTGTACCGGAGCTATTGTACTACTACTTTTTGGTAAATTAAGATTGATAGCATTTGGGCTAATAAGTGTTGAAAGAAGCATAAAGAATATTAGTAGCAAAAACACTAAATCCGACATAGATGAAGTATTAAACTCTGCACTTCTTTTATTTCTTGTTTTAATTGCCATAATGTTAAATTTTAAGATGCAGGTTCATGTAGTAAATCCATAAATTCTGTGGCTCTTGCCTCAAGAATAAATACTACTTTTTCAATTCTTGCGACAATAATGTTATAACAGATATAGCCAATAATCCCGACAATAAGTCCGCCAACAGTTGTTATCATTGCCTGATAAATTCCCCCTGAAAGCAATGCAATGTCGATATTATTCCCTGCATGTGCCATATCAAAAAATGCTTTAACCATTCCAATAACAGTTCCTAAAAAACCAATCATCGGAGCTGCACCTGCAACTGTAGCTAAAATTGCCACATTCTTTTCAAGCTTCGAGACTTCAAGTTTACCAACATTTTCAATTGCTGCATTAATATCACCTAAAGGCTTACCAATTCTTGCTACTCCTTTTTCAATCATTCTGGCAATGGGCGATGAATTATTCTTGCAGAGTGATTTTGCTGCGTCAATTTTTCCGTCATGAATAAAATCACGAATATTATTCATAAAATTCGTTTCTTCGCTAGCAGCTTTGTTTACAGTTAATAGCCTTTCAATAAAAATATAAATAGCCAAAATCGATAATATCACCAATGGTAGCATTATCCATCCACCTTTTATTGTCATATCCCAAATTGATATAGCTTCTTCATGAGATGCTTCGGCAATTGGGTTAATTATGGCAGCAGCAGTGTCAGCTGCAAGTCTTGTTGTTTCTGTTATTTGCAATAATATTCCACTCATAATTTTCAAGATTTTATAACATATAAAAATAAACATTAGCAAATTCTCTAAAGAAGTTCTCAAATCTATTTTTTAACATCTCTTTGTTTATAAAATTGAAGCTATTTCGTCATAAAAATAATTAAAACCAAAATCCACACTGCAACTAACCAAAGCATTAGGGATTTGATTAGGTTTGAATAAGTATTGCTAAGGTTAGAATATTAAAATTGTTTTGTCTTACAACAATTTTCTTATCCTATTATTAATGAATTTTTCTGCTTATTCTTATTTTCAAATTTTAGAAATCAATATTTTACAATCCTGTAGGTCCCAACAAAATCATCTGCAATAACAGTAATAATATAAACTCCATTTGGGTAAGATTTAAGATTTAGTTCGTATTCAAACGAGAATTGGTTTTTTGTTTCCGTAAAAAATTGTCTGCCACTTGTATCAATAACAGTGATTAATGCAGAGTCTTTTATTTTATCTAAACCTTGAATTATAAGTATATCATTTACAGGATTCGGATAAAAAGAAATTTTTGGTTTAGGACTATTTGGCTCTGATATGCCAACATTATTTTTAAATAAATCGGCTATACTAAAACTCATTGGGGTGTTCTGATAAGCCGGACTGCTGCTGTGATAATTTGAGATTTTAAATAAGTCGTATTCCGGTGCAAATTGCATAAACTGAATATTGCTTGTAAGATGTGAATAATCACGCATCAACTCCCAGTTTACAGTTGAGCTTATATTTGTGCCGACTCCAATAGCCCCAACAATTGAATTATATCTTTGGCAAAAATTCATTGAGTTATTTCTTTTAATCTGGTAATTAGCTGTATAGATGTTGTCCCCCGGAATGCTGTCAGCATAGTCTTTATATCTGAAAGTCAGGAAGGGAGTTGTCGGTGTAATTTCGGCTATCATTGCAATCAGGCTATCGTTAGTTTCTGTTGATTTTGCAATTGCACTTATAATATATCCATCGGCATAGCCCTGTGTTTGGCTCATTAAAGCTGTTTTTAAATCCTGAACATTATTTTTCCCGTCAGCATTAAAATCTTTTTTTTCAATGGCTTTTCTCATCGAAAACCAAATTGGCTCAAAATGTTTTCCGTGATATGAATTACCATTAAAATCATCCATCACATGTTGGAAAACGCCAAGATTTTGGTTAAAACCGGACAAGACAGAAAACATTCCTGCAAAACCAATACTCAACCATGGCTGCTCATCAATTTCCGAAGGAAGGTGAATACAAATAATTTGATTGTTTATAAGATTAGGGTTTACCTGCCAATCTAAATGCCTTGAAATAACAGATTTTCCGTTAAGGTCGGTTCCGGCTGTCGCATTTCCCCAACTTATTAAACTTGAGCAACCCTGTTTAGTGGATTTACTCATCAATTTTGATATATCCAAAAAGGAATTACAAACCAAAAGATCGACATAATCCATTGTTGTAGAATTTGTCCCTGCTGAATCCATTCCTGCGATTATAGCTTTTGCTTCAAGCACAAAAATTGAATCGAATTTTAAATCCTGTCCGGCTGTTATAATATTTCTTGCCGTTGGATAAGAATAACCAAACTGTGGCTTAAGATAATTGGTGAATGCCTGGGTTATTTGTGCTCCAATAAGATACCCATAAGCAAAACCTCGTTCATAATGAGTTCCCCAAATTTTTACAATTTTAATATTGTTGGTATCATTAATTATTGCACCATTAAATTGTTGCGATTTTAAGCCTAAAGAACTTGAAAATATTAAAATTAAAAGAATAACTTTTTTCATAGAGACATTTTTGTTTAGTGAAACTCAATAATAATAAGCATTTTGTAAACTTAATAAAAAATTTGAAAAAAAATAATTTTTCATGCAACCTTTTTGCGACTCATGTATCTTAAATGAAACAAACAACAAATAGCGTTCATTATTTTTTTTAATTATTAATTTCCATAATCAGTGTTTTATATAAATATATAAACATCCACGATTACATTTAATACTTAAACCTGTTAGCCTCATCAACACCCATTGATGAGGCTTTTTTGTGTTTGTCAGATTAGGTTCTGATATTAAAAATTATGAGTCTTTGTTTTCAATCAAGAACTACTATTTATTTGAATAATGAATAATGATTAACGAATAATGAATTACGAAGTAAATGTCCTAATTTAAAATCATCATTAATTATTCAGTGTTCAGTGTTCGATATTGAAATTCTGTGTTTAAATTGTAGGATTTACTAAACATATTCATTAAAAATCCTATTTTTGTATCTTTAAATTTAAAATGAGAAAAATTATGAGAAAGAACTTTTTGATTATTGCGTTAAGCCTTGCTTTTATTGCAATGAATTTAACATCATTTTCGTGTACGAATTTTTTAATAACTAAAGGAGCATCAACCGATGGTTCAACCATGATTAGTTATGCTGCCGATTCCCATGTTTTATATGGAGAATTATATTATTGGCCAGCTAAAAAATACGAAGAAGGTGCAATGTTGGATATTTATGAATGGGACACAGGAAAATTTCTTGGCAAAATAAAACAAGCTAAAGAAACCTATAATGTTACAGGAAATATGAACGAGTGGCAGGTTGCTATCGGTGAAACTACGTACGGTGGCAGAAAAGAACTCGCAACTCAAACAGGAGCAATTATGGATTATGGTAGTTTGATTTATATTGGTCTTCAACGTGCAAAAACAGCTCGTGAAGCAATAAAAATAATCACCGACTTAATGGCTCAATACGGTTATGCCAGTTCAGGTGAATCATTTTCAGTTTCAGATGCAAACGAAGTTTGGATATTAGAACTTATTGGAAAAGGAGAAGGTGAAAAAGGAGCCATTTGGGTTGCCAAATTAGTACCAGACGGATATGTGTGTGCTCATGCAAATCAAGCAAGAATTACAACTTTCGATTACCAAAAAGTTAATAAATGGAATGACCCTAAAGCTAATACTTTCAATGCACCGGATGTAATTTCTTTTGCAAAAAAGAAAGCTTGGTTCAAAGGTAAAGACAAAGATTTTAGCTTTTCTGACACTTATGCAGCTGTTGATTTTGGTGGTGCACGTTTTTGCGAAATTCGTGTTTGGGCTTTCTTTAATGCTGTTGTAGGTGGAATGGATAAATATTGGGAATATGTTAAAGGTCATATTGAACATGACAATCCAAATGGTTATGCATCCAACCGCATGCCTTTATGGATAAAACCTGATAAAAAGGTTTCAAACCATGATATGATGAATTTTATGCGCGACCATTTAGAAGGCACTGAATTAGATATGAGTAAAGATATTGGTGCAGGCCCCTTTGAATGTCCTTATAGATGGAGAGGCTTAACCTGGAAAGTAGATGGAGTAACATATTGCAATGAAAGAGCTACAGCCACTCAACAAACAGGATTTTCATTTGTTGCTCAAAGTCGTTCGTGGTTGCCTCGTGAAATAGGAGGAATTTTTTGGTTTAGTGTTGATGATGCTGCTAGTTCAGTATATTTTCCACAATACTCAAATGCAACAAGAGTTCCTAAAACATTTATGGCAGGAAACGGGTCGATGATGGAATGGTCAGATGTGTCTGCATTTTGGGCTTTTAATCAAGTTTCAAATTTTGCTTACACAAGATATAATTATATTCATCCTGAAATTGCAAAAAAACAAAACGAACTCGAAACTCGTTATATTCAGGAAGTTCTACAAAACGATTTAAGGTGGAAGGAATTAGATCCAAAATTGGCTGTTGAAGTTATTACAGATTATTCTAAAAAGACTGGAGATGAATTAACCTTTGCATGGAAAGATTTCTATAAATACTTATTCCTAAAATATATGGACGGAAATATTAAGGAAGCACAGAAAATTCCTGAAGGTCAATCTTATACTCCTGCTAAAGTTGAACAGCCAGGATATGGAGAAGATTGGTATAGAAGAATTGTTAAAGAAACCGGCGACAAGTTTAAAGTGATCGGTGGAGATGCACATTAATATTTAAGACTTATTCACTTAAAATAAATCAAGGTCGGGGAAAAACTCTGACCTTTTTTTATAAATTTTTATCTTTAATTTTATTTTTAACTACTTTTGATTTTATCAATTTTTTTATGCCAACACCACTCCTCCAAATAAAAAACCTTGTCGTTGAGTTTAAATCTGAAAACGGTTTAACAAAGGCAGTGAATAATATTTCGTTTTCGTTACCAAAGGGAAAAACTATTGGTATTGTTGGTGAATCCGGCTCAGGGAAATCTGTTACTTCTTTGTCTGTGATGAGATTGATTCCTACTCCACCAGGAAAAATTTCAAATGGTGAAATAATTTATACAACTAATTCGGGTGAAGAAGTCGATTTATTGAAAGTCTCCGAAAACGATATGCGGCACTATCGTGGAAATGAAATTGCTATGATTTTTCAGGAACCTATGACCTCACTTAATCCTGTCCACAAATGCGGTAAACAGGTGATGGAAAGCATACTTACACATCAGAAAATTTCAAAAAAAGAAGCAAAAGCAAAAACCATTGAATTATTTAATGAAGTCCTGCTTCCTGAACCGGAAATTACTTTTCACAAATATCCTCATCAAATTTCGGGTGGACAGAAGCAAAGAGTGATGATTGCAATGGCAATTTCCTGTAATCCTGCAATACTGATTGCTGATGAACCAACAACAGCTCTTGATGTAACAGTTCAGAAAACCATACTTCAACTGATGAAAAACCTTCAGCAGAAATATGGAATGGGGATAATATTTATCACCCACGACCTTGGTGTTATTGCCGAACTTGCCGATGAAGTTGTTGTGATGTATAAAGGCGAAATTGTTGAACAGGGAAATGTAAAAGACATTTTTCTTAAAGCTGAACATCCTTACACCAAAGGTTTGCTGGCTTGCCGACCACCACTTGATAAAAGGCTGAAATTGCTTCCAACTGTTAGCGATTTTTTAGATAATGGAAAAGGAAAAACCGAATCATTAAAAGAGTTCTCCGATGAGCTAATAATTACTGATGAAGAAAGAAAAAACCTTCATAAAAAACTTTATTCTTCTGATGTTTTAGTAGATGTTCAGAATTTATCGAAGTGGTTCACCGTTAAAAGTAATTTTTTAGGAAAGCCGATAAAAAGCTTTAAAGCAGTAAACAATGTGAATTTCAATGTTTATCCGGGGGAGACTTTAGGTTTAGTTGGAGAATCCGGTTGCGGAAAAACAACTTTAGGCCGAACTATTCTCAGGATGATTGAACCAACATCAGGAAAAGTCATTTATAAGAATAGAGATTTAAATCAACTGAAAGCCAAGCAACTTAGAGAAATTCGAAAAAAAATTCAAATTATTTTTCAAGACCCATATTCTTCTCTAAATCCAAGAATTACAGTCGGAACTGCTATTATTGAGCCTATGGTTGTTCACAAATTATTTAAAAATAATAAAGAAAGAAAACATAGGGCTATTGAACTTTTGGAAAGAGTTGGTCTTAATGAAGGTCATTATTCCAGGTATCCACACGAATTTTCAGGAGGGCAACGTCAACGAATTTGTATTGCCAGAACCTTGGTTTTAAATCCTGAGTTTATTATTTGCGATGAATCCGTTTCAGCCCTTGATGTTTCGGTTCAGGCTCAGGTTTTAAATCTTTTAAATGAGTTAAAAAAGGATTTTGGTTTTACTTATATTTTTATCTCCCACGATTTGTCGGTTGTGAAATTTATGTCGGACAGGATGATTGTGATGAATAAAGGCGAAATAGAAGAATCGGGCGATGCTGATGAAATTTATTTTAATCCGAAAACTGAATACACTAAGAAACTTATTGATGCTATTCCGAAAGGCTTGTAGTTGCGAGATACGAGTTACGAGTTACGAGTTACGATTCCACTTACCGACTTTACTTTTATTTTTAATTGAGACGGAAAGCAATTCCAAATACTTTTCTCTGCTAATTTCTTCTGCTCCTAAGCTAATTAAATGATTGGTTTTTACCTGGCAATCAATTAAATCGAAATTCCATTCTTTAATTTTCTCAACCAAAAAATAAAATGCCACTTTTGAAGCATCTGTTAAAATATGAAACATTGATTCTCCAAAAAATATATTTCCAAGAGATAAACCATATAAGCCACCAACTAATTTTCCATCATAATAGGTTTCAACTGAATGAGCAAAACCATGATTATAAAGATTAATATAAGCCTGTTTCATTTCTTCAGTTATCCATGTTCCATCTTGCTCAGCTCGTGGAACTTCTGAGCAATGTTCAATAACTTCTTCGAAACGAGAGTCAAATTTAATTTCAAAAACTCCTTTTCTGATTTTTTGTTTTAAACTTTTTGAAATCTTAAACTTTTCAGGAAAAAGCACAAGTCTTGGATTAGGTGACCACCACATAATTGGTTCTTCATCAGAATACCATGGGAAAATACCATTAGAATAAGCCTGCAAAATTCTCTCAGCACTCAAATCACCACCAACTGCCAACAATCCTTCTTTAATTGCTTCATTGGGATTTGGGAAAATCAGCTCATCGTTCAATTGATATACTGGCATTAGAACATTCCATTTATTAAAATTAAAATTGCAGTCCAATTAATAATAAGTAAATTCCAAAAGACAAGTTCCAAATAGCAAACAAATTCCAAATTCCAATTTTCAAATCCCAAACAACAGCTGGCAATTGAAAGTATTTGGAATTTTGTATTTAAATATTGGATATTATTTGTGTTTTGCCTTTTGCTTTTTGCCTTTTTACTTTTGCCTTTTTACTTTTGCCTTTTCTTCACCATCGCCTTAGCCTAAGCCTTCTCCTTAGCCTTTAACAACTACTTTTCAAACTGCATCTTGATTCTTGAAATCATAAAATCAATTGCCACATTATTAGCTCCGCCTTGTGGAACAATAATATCCGCATATCTTTTCGCAGGTTCGATAAACTGCAAGTGCATTGGTTTGACAAATGCCTCGTAATGTTTCAAAACCTGTTCGTAATTTCTTCCTCTTTCAATCACATCTCTTCGGATAATTCTCATTAATCTGTCATCAGAATCAGCATCAACAAAAACTTTTATTCCTAATCTGTCGCGTAATCTTTTACTAGTAAAAAGAAGTATTCCTTCAACAATAATTACTTTTTTCGGCTCAACAATAATCATTTCTTTCGACCTTGCACAAGTGACATAAGAATAAATCGGCATTTCAATTGATTCTCTCTTTTTAAGCTTGTCGATATGATCAATCAATAAATTAAATTCAATTGAAGATGGATGATCGAAATTAATTTTTCGCTTTTCTTCCTGGCTAAGATGTCCATTATCTTTATAATAAGCATCCTGCGAAATAACAGAAACTGAATTTTTAGGCAATCCTTCAATTATCTTTTTAACAACAGTTGTTTTTCCACAACCCGAGCCACCTGAAATACCAATTATTAACATAAATTAAAATTTGAACAAAACTAATGGAAATTTGCCAAATCTCAAACATCATTACCAATAAAGAAGCAATCAAGGTTTATGAAATCCCAAGCACCAAAATACAAAAAATAAATAAATTCCAAAAAATACAAATACTAAATACCAAACTCGGCTAATGGCTATCTTGTATTTGGTATTTGAAAAATTGAATTTTACCCATCCACACGGAATTGTGATTTTATGAATCCGTATGGACTTCGCTTCGCACGTGACAAGTTTTGAAATTTGGGATTTGGGATTTGTTTGTTATTTGGGGCTTGTCATTTGGAATTTAAATGCAATTACTTTTGAATCTCTGATTATTATCTATATTTGCACCAAAACTCTAAGTACTCCACAACTAGGCACTCTAGGCACTTTTAATATGGAATGGTATATAATTTTAATGATAATTGGAGCAGGTTTACTTGCCGGCTTCATTAATACCCTTGCCGGAAGTGGTTCATTGGTTAGTTTGCCATTATTAATCTTTCTTGGATTAGACCCGAATACAGCTAACGGTACAAATCGGATTGCCATTCTTTTGCAGAATATTGTTGGAGTTGGAAGCTTTCACAAAGAAAAACAAATTGAATGGAAAACTGATATTCGCTTAGCCATTCCTACTTTTCTTGGCGCTTTTATCGGAGCATTAATTGCTATTGAAGTTGGTAAAATTAACAAAGATGCTATGGGTAAGGTGATTGGTATTGTGATGGTTATAATGCTAATTATTATTTTACTTAATCCTAAAAAGCTTCTCAAAGAAAACAAACAAATCACAACAGAAAAAATCTGGCTTAAGTACATTGTATTCTTTTTTGTAGGACTTTATGGCGGTTTTATTCAGGTTGGTGTTGGTATTTTTATTTTGCTGGGAATTGCTTACACAACAGGAGTTAATCTCGTAAGAGCAAATGCGGTTAAGCTTCTTATTGTTCTCCTTTACACACCAATAGCACTGGCAATTTTTATTTATTTCGGACAGGTAAACTGGAAATACGGCCTAATTCTGGCGGTAGGAAATATGTTGGGAGCTTTTATAGGAACCAAAGTCGCAATAAAACAAGGACCAAAATTTATCCGTTGGGTTTTGATTGGGATAATTATTATTTCTGCAACTAAGTTGTTGTTCTTCTAAAGAATCATCCTAACATTTTGGATTTTAATCCAAAATCTTCATGTTTTCATAGTATGTGCGAAAGGCTTTCACATTTACAAAAAAGGAGAACCAACCGGCTCTCCTCAAATATTTTCAAATAATACTATTTTTATTCAGCAAGCACCAAAACCTTATTTTTCAATACTTCGATAACTCCACCTTTGATTTCAATGAAGTTTATTTTTTCTTCTGAGTCTTTATATTTTATTTTTCCTTTTGCCAAGGCAGAAATCAATGGTGCGTGATTATTTAAAATCTCAAAAGAACCATCAATGCCGGGAAGTTGAACAAGGCTCACTTCTCCGGAGTATAAGGTTTCATCGGGTGTTATAATTTCGAGTAACATCTATTTTCTATTAATTTTATTTTATCATTATTTATATGCTTGTCTCATTTATTCAGTTAAGCAATGAATCTGAAACAAAATACCAAATATCAAATATCAAAAAACAAATAAATTCGAAAAACCAATATTTAAATTCCAAGCTCCATTCTACAAGATTTGTCCTTTAACTGAATAAAAACAGAAAAGTACAATGTTTGGAATTTGTATTTTTTAACATTGGAATTTATTTGGAATTTAGGATTTGTAATTTGTCATTTCAATTTACTTTTGCATCTTCCATCAGTTTCTTACCCTTTTCTATTGCTTCTTCAATTGTTCCAACTAGGTTGAAAGCAGCTTCAGGGTATTCATCAACTTCGCCATCCAAAATCATATTGAATCCCTTAATTGTGTCTTCAATTTGAACAACGCAACCAGGAATTCCGGTAAATTGTTCAGCAACATGGAATGGCTGAGATAAAAATCTCTGAACTCTTCTTGCACGATGAACAGCTAATTTATCTTCTTCTGATAGCTCGTCCATACCAAGAATTGCAATAATATCTTGAAGTTCTTTATATCGTTGAAGAATTTCTTTCACTCTTTGTGCAGTATTATAATGCTCATCACCAACTACCTCAGGAGAAAGTATTCTTGAAGTAGAATCCAATGGGTCAACAGCTGGATAAATTCCTAACTCAGCAATTTTTCTGCTTAAAACTGTTGTTGCATCAAGGTGAGCAAAAGTTGTTGCAGGTGCCGGATCAGTTAAATCATCAGCAGGAACATAAACCGCCTGAACTGAAGTAATCGAACCACGTTTTGTTGAAGTAATTCTTTCCTGCATAATTCCCATTTCAGTCGCCAAAGTTGGTTGATATCCAACAGCAGAAGGCATACGTCCAAGAAGTGCCGAAACCTCAGAACCTGCCTGAGTGAAACGGAAAATATTATCAATAAAGAAAAGTATATCACGACCGCCTGATTTTTCATCTCCATCGCGGAAATATTCAGCAAGTGTTAATCCTGAAAGGGCAACTCTTGCACGTGCTCCGGGAGGTTCATTCATCTGACCGAAAACCAAAGTTGCCTGCGATTTTGCGAGTTCTTCGTGGTCAACAAGTGAAAGATCCCATCCCCCTTCTTCCATATCTTTAAGAAAAGCATCACCATATTTAATAACTCCTGATTCAATCATTTCACGTAAAAGATCATTTCCTTCACGGGTTCTCTCTCCTACTCCACCAAAAACTGAAAGCCCGGAATAAACCTTTGCGATATTGTTGATAAGCTCCATAATTATTACGGTTTTACCAACTCCGGCTCCACCAAATAATCCAATTTTACCACCTTTTGCATAAGGTTCAATCAGGTCAATAACTTTAATTCCTGTATGAAGAACATCTTTCGTTGTCGAAAGAGTTTCAAAAGTTGGTGGGTCGCGATGGATTTCTGCTGATGTTTCTTTTGAAACTTCTCCAATTCCATCAATGGCTTCACCGGTAACATTAAATAATCGACCTTTAATATGTTCACCTGTTGGCATCGAAATTCCCCTTTGGGTTCCTATAACTTCCATTCCACGACGTAAACCATCAGTTGAATCCATGGCAACTGTACGTACAGTATTTTCACCAACATCCTGCTGGACTTCAAGAACTATTTTAGTTCCATCATCATGTAATACCTCCAAAGCATCATAAATATTAGGAAGGTCTTCATCGTTTTCAAATGTAACATCAATCACAGGCCCTATTATCTGTGATATTTTTCCGTTTAGTTTCTCTGACATATATTTTTTTTTTAAGCAAACGAATATACAACATTTTCTTTTTTTAAAGACAATTTGAGTAAAATTCTCTACTTTTGACAAATTATTAATTTTTGAATATCAGCATTCAAAGCTTAAACAATAAAAAAATCAAAAAAAATCCTTTTAATATTCTTTAGGATAAATATTAATAATTAAAATTGACTGCAAAGATAAGTGAAAATATATAGAAATATAGATACATTTATTTCAAAAAAATTTCCGGTTGTAACATTAGGGACTTTTGATGGTGTCCATCTTGGTCATCAGAAGATATTAAACAGGATTACTGAAGAAGCAAAGTTAAATAATGGTGAAAGCATTGTAATAACTTTTGACCCACATCCCCGTATGGTTTTAAAAAAAGCAAAAACCGGACTAAGCTTCATTAACACCATTGACGAGAAAATTGAGCTTCTGGAAAAAGCAAATATTGACAATCTTATTATTATTAATTTCACTAAAGAATTTTCGCAATTAACATCCGAAGAATTTATCAAGCAATATTTAATCGATAAGCTGAAAATAAAAAAGTTAATTGTGGGGCATGACCACCATTTTGGACGTGACCGTATGGGCGATTGCTCTTTTCTTAGTGAAATGATGCAGGAGTTTAAGTTTGACTGCGAAAGAATTTCTGCACAAAAACTTAAAGCTGTTGAAGTTAGTTCTACAAAAATCAGGGAAGCACTTAAAAAAGGCGAGATTCAAAAAGCAAATTCTTTTTTAGGATATTGTTATTCAATCACTGGGAGTGTTAAAAGTGGAAATAAAATAGGCAGAGAAATTGGTTTCCCAACAGCAAATATTGAAATTAAAGATAAGTCGAAGTTGATTCCTAAAATTGGTATTTATGCCATTAAAATTGATTATGAAGGAAAACGCTATAACGGAATGGCTTATATAGGGAAACGACCAACCTTTAATTTGAATGAGCTTAGAATAGAAACCAATATTTTCAATTTTGATAAAAATATTTACAATAAAGAAATTAAATTCTCTTTTGTTCAAAGAATCCGTGATGATGTGAAGTTTAATTCTATTGATGAATTAGAAGCTCAATTGATTTTGGATAAAAAAGCGGCGGAGCAAATACTTAATCTATAATTTATTAATAATTTTTTCGTTGGGTTAACATATAAATATTGAAAATGAAATACTCTTTTCTAATATTGGTTTTTACAATTATTTTCACAGGCAATTCTTCTGCTCAACTGCTCGATTCAATTGCCCTTTCTGAGCAAAAGGAATATACTACTCTTGAAGAAGCTCTTCAACATCCAAGTAGTGTTTATAAACTTAATCTAAAAAAGAAGAAATATAAAGTTATTCCAAAAGAAGTTTTCATCTTTAAAAATCTCCAGGTTTTGATTTTGAGCAATAATAAAATCACTGAAGTGCCTAAGGAAATTGGAAATTTAAAGAATCTCGAAAAACTTGACCTTTCAAAAAATAAATTATATACTCTACCGCCCGAAATAGGAGAATTGGTTAATTTGAAGGATTTGATTATAAACCGAAATATGATTGAAACTTTGCCTAAAGAAATTGGCAATCTAACAAAATTGCGTTCTTTGGATATGTGGAGCAATGAGCTTTACCGCTTTCCTGATGAAATAAGTTTGCTGAAAGACAATTTAAAATTTGTTGATTTGAGAGTAATCCGAATGAGTTTCAAAGCACAGGACAAAATTTATGAGCAACTTCCAAATTCAACCATAATGTTTTCTAAAGGTTGTCATTGTGATGATTGATAACTCAAAATCTCAAACCCTTGCTTTTCACCGACCCGAAGGATGACAAGGTTTTAAGAAAGCTTTTTGCATATCAAGTCAGAGCTTCACTCAATTGAAACTCCGACTGCTTTCTATTTGGAAATTATTATTTTCCCATTAAAGCTCTCCCCTGCTTCCAATTTATAAAAATAAACTCCTGATTCAAGCTTGCCTGTGCTTAGTTGATATTTGTTTTCTCCCTTTTTCAAAACCCTTTCCATCACTTTTCTTCCCAAATTATTATAAAGCTCAAATATACAATCCTGATGCTGAAGTTCATTAAACTCAATTATAATAAAACCAGAAGCTGGATTTGGATAGATTACTAATTCCTGATTATTAATTACTAATTGGTTTACACCCACCGTACTATCAACAACAGTAATTAAAATACTATCAAAAGAAATATTTCCCATAGTATCGGTTACCTGCAAAAAAAAGAAAGTAGAAGTATCAGGAAAAACAATAGGTTTACCTATTGTAGTATCACTAATGTTGAAATTTGGTGACCAAAGATATTGCACAAAACTAAAGTTATGAGTGCCGATTTGAATACTATCGCCTAACCAAATGCTTGTATCGTTGCCACAATTGGCAAAGTAACATTGTGCAACGCTAATTGTTATTGTATCCGTAAGGTGGATGTTTAATGAATCCCATTGCTCTAATATGTAAGTTATTGTTGAGTCAGGTTTGGTGTAGGTTAAACCGGAAGTGGAATCCAGTAAAAATGTTGAAGGCTGCCACAAATATTGATAATTTGGATTATTATAAGTTCCAATTACAACACTATCTCCCAAACAAATTGTTGTATCTGCACCTGCATTTGGATAAAAACAATTAACAACAGTAATGTTAATCGTATCTGTTTTTAGCACAGAGTTAGAATCCGTTTGAAAAACCACATAAGTAATATTTGAATCCGGTTTTGCATAAGGAGTACCTGATGTTGAATCCGTCAACCAAATATTAGGTTGCCATTGATATTGCATATAAGCAAGATTAAACTTGCCAAGATTAATACTATCACCTTTACAAATAGTTGTGTCTTTACCTGCCATTGCAGGAAGACAATCTACAAAAACTGTAATAGTATCTAATGTTTGATAGGCCCAGTTATCAGTAACACTTAGAATATAAGTTGTTGTTGTATCGGGTTTTGCATAAGGTTTGCCCGGCTCATAAAAACTTAAACCCGAAGCCGGAAGCCAGGAATATGTATAATCCGAATAATCATGCGAGCCTATACGAACACTATCTCCATAACAAATATATCTGTTTGCACCCGCATTGGCAGCATAATGAACTGTATCTGCCCGGCGAACTATTACATCGTCTATTAAGTAATAGGCACCATTATTACCATAACCATTAGGTAATGAAGTGTTATTAACTATTATTTTATTTGTATTTGTATCATTATTGAAATTTCCAATTACTAAGTATTTCTCAGTTCCATTTGCTATAAAACTACCTTGAATAACCATCCATTCTGATGTATCACTCAAATAATTAGTTGAAGAATTAGATATTTGAGGATTTAGATACAATGTTTTATCTGAAAATGGTATTGCATAATTCACATTAATAAGAGTATCTGAAAAGGCTATCCCAACATTGGAAATTGCATATTTTGAGCTATTAGCCAAACTCAATTTAAAATTCACAAAATACATCTGATTAGATTCTAATGTATCAATAAGTGAAGTTTCAATGTATTCTCTTGCATTTGGAAAAATATAATAAAATGCAGCACCGACATAAGAATCTCCAGTCGAAGGTTTTTGATAACCAGCAACATTTTGAGAGTCTGTGTGAAAACTCGAAGTTGACCAGCAATTGCTATAATAATCAGGTGTCATACTATTAGCTGGATACCAATTCTCACAACTAACTGCCATAAAGTAATGGCAACTATCTTTCTTTTCAAAACTCCAATTTGAAATTAAGTTTTGAGAATAACTTGTAGCAATGATAAAAAAGAAAAACACAAGTATTAAATAGCTTTTTTTCATTTCAATAAAATAAATAAAAGGAAGGGCATTTAACCCTTCCTTTAGATGTTAATAATTTGTAAATAATTAGCATGAATATTAGTCGTAAATCATTCCAAATCACATTTTCCCCAGCCCTAAAGGGAGATGTTCTTTGAAATGATTTACTTAGCTTTACAGCTGTATGAACTATACTCAACATTCTAACATTTATTTTATAATTACAATTTTATCGTTTGCTTTTATTGCTCCATTAATTTTAACATAATAGAAATAGATTCCTGCATTATACTTTTCAGTATTAATTAGCAGTTTATTATTTCCTTCATTTAAATTATATTTTGCAATAAAACCACCTGTAACATCATAAATTTTCAATTCCCCGCTTTGTTCTTCGGGTATTGTGCAAATAAATGTAAGCTGGTTTTTTGCTGGATTGGGGAATAATTGAATTTCTAATTCTTCCTGTTCCTGATTATTTGGATTTTTCCCATCTCCATTATAATATGAATATTCAAGATTGCTCGTAGTGTCATTATATTCACAAATATTCAACCAATATGTAGTATCACCCAATTGCCTTAAAACTTCACGGGCAGAATAAACCGAAGGACCATATTCGAAAGGACATTTTTGTGCAAGAGCTTTCAAACTATTTTCTTCGGAATTTGAAAGTAAAACATTGCTGTCGCCAACAATACTGTTAAGAAAAATAGTATTAAATACTTTAAAGCATGAATCCATTTTGTTGGTTGTGTTCAAAGCATTATTCAAGGATTTTGCAAGATTAATATTATTGTTTTCAATGTATTGATGGATTAAGTGTGTTTTACCAATACTGTTTGACATCATCGACTGGCTAAACGAACTTAACAGAGAAGTGTTTGTTGATAACACTGGCTGTTTGGCTTTCCATTCAAGTAAATGATATTTATTAATCCATTTGCTTTCGCCAATAAAAGCATTATAATTAATAGAATCATTAATGATTTTTGCAAGAAAATTTGCAGAAGGTTGCAAAATGCTTGTTGAAGTACTAATACTTGATACAGTATTGCTTTGGGATATTAAATTGCTTTGAGAAGATGAAGATTTTCCACCCCCACCCGATGCATAATCTGCCATAATATTAGTACAATGATCGGGGTCATAAGAAGCATAATTTCCTGTTGTTGTATTTATTGTAAATGGGTATGGATTATTTGCTGAATTTACTAATGGTAAATACGGTGCTGCATTTTGCACCCAAAAAGGTGAGTTAGAACCATCAGCATCCTCACAATAAGTATCAGCAATCCCAAATGTACCATAAAACTCGTTATCATAAGGAGAGCCATCAGCACCCTGTGGTCCGATTAAACCACTAACATCGCTTAGTTGTATTCCTTTATTGCTGCTATTTAGAATATTTGCATAGTATGCTCCCGGAGAATTGCCATAAGGATTTATACAAACTCCAACATCATTTATTTCGTTATAGCCAACATTAGTCCAACCATTTAGGTTAATTTGTATGCCAATAATTCTTTCATCACTAGTAGTAGTAGAATTACTTGTAATATTGTTATATTCAATTTGTCCGGCAACATTTTTTGTAAGTATTCCTCTTGCCATATCATTTGGCAAAAGTGTTGTAGGTACATCCATATTAATTTCATTACAACTTATTAAAGCTTTAGTGTAATTCGTACATTCAATGCTCGATGTTATATAACCATCAACTGTATTTCCAATAATATAAGCAATGGCATTAGTTGGAGTAATATGATAAATTCTAATAGCAGAGCTTAAGCCATTGTCTTGGTAATTAAAATCAAAAATATTACCAATAATATGAATATCTTTATTGGAATAAGCAAGGATTCCATGTTCACAATTAATAAAAGAATTGCTTTTATAATATCCGGCAGAGTTATCGCCACCTATATATATTTTAGCCAAAGGTTTATTAGGGTCATTATTAATTGCTTCGGAATAAATTCCATAGGAATTGTCGGGATAAGGTCCGGGAAAACTATATATTTGCTGGAATTGCATATTAGTAAATTCATTATTTAAAATGCGAATATACGAATCTGTTGCTTTAATTCCAAAATCTTGATTTTTGAAAACATTGGAATTACTTACTGAAGTAGAGTCTCCAATAATTATTTTTTTCACGGAATTAACTTCAATTCCCGCATAAGACCTCTCTGTAAAATGAGGTAGTTTATTGAGAGAATTTGAAGTACAACTAAATACTGATGATATTATTTTTCCGGAGTGCTGATAATTATAAGTTTCAACAACAATTCCTTTATAGTTCAAATCAAATTCTGTTGAACTAATATCAAAAGTACTGCCGTATCGTGAAACGACTGCATTTAAAGCGTTTTTTATTGTAGAATAATTACTAATTTCCAAAAAAGCATCTTTATGATTCAAATATATGCCATCCCATAACCAATATTCATGACATGCAGTTAGATTACAATTATCAAAAATTAAATCAAAATCATCATTAATCACTAGTTTTGCCATAGCTCCAAAATATATTTGACAATCTGAAAATTGGACATTATCATCAATTTCTACAATTCCGTTAATAACGACTACTTCATTATTAAAAGTTGTTTGTCCATAATTTAAAATATTAGTATTGTATATATTATGGTCATATTGACTTGGAGTACAACATTCAAAAACATTTAATACAGTATAATTATACTGGCAGCTAGCTTTCTCTATAACTTTAACACTAATTTCTGCTCCATTAAAAGGGATATTAGTCCAGTTTATCCAAACATCACTTACATTATTAAAAGGAGTTGTAAATTGTCCATAAATTGGGTTTATCTCCCAAATATAACTGAACAAGGGAGAAGGATTTTTAATTTCATAAAAAAGTAAGTTAGCGTCACAAGTATTATTATCGCCAAGAATTTCGGGTACAGCCATTGAAGGATTATATGTTGGATTAGTTATGTTAACAGTAATGGCATCAGTATTGGAACAAGAATTACCATCAACAACTGTAACTGTGTAGGTTGTTGTTACTATTGGATTAACAGTGTGCGAAATTCCTGCTCCAAGTCCATTATCCCAAGTATATGTTAGAGTTGGAGTTCCTGAGCTTCCTGAAGCATCAAGAATAGTGGATTCTCCCTGGCAAATTGTTACATCTACACCGGCATCAGCAATTGGAGATGCTAATGTATTAACAACAATATTTTCAATTGCTTCACAGTGGTCCGAATAGGTAATTGTAACTGTGTATGTTGTCGTTACAGTTGGAGTTACAGTAGGACTTTGAAGAGTTGAACTAAATCCAGCAGGTATTGAACTCCATTGATAAGTTTGATTCGTATAATTACCACTTAAATTTGCAGTTAACTGTACTGGATTTGTAGGACATACAGCTGTTGAAGGAAATGATGTTATTGATGCAGTTTCAGTAGGAACAATTTCAACATCATCAATATATATGACAGCATAGTGTCCATTACTGCCTCCATCAGGTCGTATATATAGATAATTCAAGTTTGCTTGTCCTACACCTATTGTAAAAGGAATATTTACTGGTTGCCAATTTGCTGTTGTTGTTATTGAATGATTTGTTATAATAAATGGATTTGGAGTTGTTGGAGTATAAGGAACATTTAATAATCCAAATTCAATACCATTAACATAATTAGTAGAACGATATTTAAATTTTAGAACATAAGCCCCTGTAGTCATAGCTTGTCCGTTGTTTATTATACTATAAACACTTTCATAACCATAATTAGGAGGATTTATCCACATATATAAAAAATAGTTGTAGTTTCCAACTGTACCTTCTTGTCTTAATTGTGGAGTATTTTGAGAATAATATCCACGACCCCATCCACAAACATTGGAGTATGGAGTTATTTGTAAACCAAATGGATTATTCCATGTATTAATATCAGCACCTGTTGGATTTGGTTGATTGTTCCAATAGGACATTAAGTCATTATTAATATTACTTTCAACGAAATATCCATTTGGCACTAAATTACAATATGGTGGCGGGCAACTTAGTGGTACATTGACTGTTATAGGTCCAGCTAATAATAATCCAAAATATCCACTTACAGCCTGATTTTGTTCTATTTTAATATAATAGTTTTGCTGAGCATTTAAATTATCAACATTTATTGATGAGTCTTCCTGTGCAATGTTAGTCGATTCAAGTAAATTCAGATTGTTACAAGAATTTTCGTATAAACTCATTTGAGTTAATGTTGCAATTGGCGAGCTTTGAGGTTGAGTAATTAAAATATGTGCTGTACTAGTTGTTGCTGTGAACTGTATCCAATATTCAGTTCCTGTGATGTTGTATTCCTGTTGAGTGTTTATGTTGATCGTTACCGCAGTACTACAAGTACTCTGGCTAAATAACTCTGCGGTTGAAAACAGAATTAACACTATTGCAGCACAAAGACCAATTAACAGTCTTTTTAATTTGGG
>JAIPBB010000032.1 GCA_021739805.1 Saprospiraceae bacterium
TCATGTGTTTAAATTTTGTTATTTGACTGATTGTGTTAACTATAAGTTTATTATGTACCCAAACTTATCTGTATCTATCATGGAATGCCCAAAGTTTCATCATTACATTTGGTGTACTTTTGTACATGGGCATTTCATAATATCTTAATTGTAATTGTTAAAACGAAATTAGAATAAAAACTTTAAAAAACAATGATAAAAAGTTAATGGTTGATTTGAAGCAGTTAGTGGTTTCAAGTCTCAGGTTTCAAGTTTCAGGTTTCATTCGACTCCGCTCAATGAACTTAGAATGGACACTGATGAGTCCGAAGCAATCTGTTTGCCAATGCACTGTATCCCAATGAAGGGATTGCTTCAGTCTCCGATAAAACGGAGCAGGCTGTTCCGCCCTTTCAATGACGCTTTGGATTGGGGCTTAAGACCGGATACTACCTAAATTTTCCACCTTTCGCACAAAGACAAACTCACCCCTTCTCCCCTTCACCCACTCTCACGCTCGCCCATTCTCACGCTCTCAGGCTCTCCCCATCTCCCCTTCACCCCATAAGCGTCAACTTAAGCTAAAAGGAAAGTCATTTCCTGTTCAAAGTTTAATCTTTTCTTTCGAGAGTCGTAACAGCAATATCGTTTTAACTTTTAATGCATGAACCGACTTTCCCTTGGTCATAATTTATATCTGTAAATACAATCTGCTCAAGTATCTATGTGTATTTTCACTTCGTCAAAGGATAAATATCCTCTATCCCTTAATACTAAATCTCCCTCTTTGATTTGCAGTTCTGGTGCTGATTTAAGGTCATTTTTCGTATAAGTGTCTATAGAAAAACTAATGAATTGCTCTGACAGTAAATCATAAGTTACCTAAATACGTGCATTTGTGCTTTTACCATGTTTGTTAGACACTCCAGAAAATACCTCATATAAGGCCGAAAGAAGTTTGATAATTGTACTGTCTTGAACTATTATCCTTTTGTATTTCAGGGTATTTAAAACTTCAATATATTTATCTTTCTCCAATGTCAAATAACAATAAGCAGTCTGTGAAGTAAATTAACTATGTGTTACATACTTAAGTTGACCCTTATGCCTGGAAGGGGTTAAATGCCTTATTGTAATTGTGTTAAATGTATTTTTTTCTTCCGACTAGAACTTCACTATTTCACTTCAATTAATTCCACATCAAAAATCAAAGTTGATTTGGCAGGAATTGGTCCTACTTCCTGTTCGCCATAAGCAAGCTCATAAGGAATAATTAAACGAGCCTTCTCTCCTACTTTTAACAAAGCAATGCCTTCATCCCAACCTTTAATTACTCTTCCTTGTCCTAATGGAAATTCAAATGGAGTTCCTCTTTGAACAGATGAATCGAAAATTGTTCCATCAAGTAAATATCCGGTATAATGCACTTTTACAGTATTTCCGGCTTTTGCCTGCTTACCATCAGTTGTTATAGTTTTAATGTATTTTAAACCTGATTCTATTGCAATAGTGTCTTTTCCTAAAACATCAAATTCTTTTGGTTTTTCTATTTCTTTTAAGTCAATTAATTCAACATCAAAAATCAAATCAGTTTTTGGAGGAATAATAGGTTCACGACCTACTTCACCATAAGCAAGATTATAAGGAATTATAAATCTGGCTTTATCACCAACTTTTAAAAGTAATAATCCCTCTTCCCATCCCGGAATGACCATTCGCTTTCCTAATGTGATTTTAATAGGTTCATCTCTATCGTAAGAAGCATCGAATTTTTTACCGTTTCTAAAATATCCTGCATAATGAACAGTAGCACTCATATCAGGTTTTGCTTGAGTTCCAGTACCATTTTCAACAATTATGTATTGTAAACCACTTGCTGTTGTGATAGTATCTTTTCCTTCAACATTAAAAGGTTTTATTGCGGGAGTAACGCCCATTAATACAACATTAAAAATCAATGTTGAGTTCGCCGGAATAGCACCCATATTTGATTCTCCATAACCAAGATCAGGTGGAATAGTGAAAGTGGCTTTATCACCAACATTCATCAGTGCAATACCTTCGTCCCAGCCTTTAATAACTTGTCCTTGTCCAAGAGTGAATTCAAAGGGCTTTCCTCTTTTAAATGAACTATCAAAAATAGTGTCATTAGTTAACCTTCCTGTATAATGAACTGAAACTTTATCACCAATTTCAACTTTTAAACCATTTACTTTTTTAGTAAAAACATATTTAAGTCCTGATTCACTTGTGTATTCTTTATTCACTTCTATCTGAGCTTTCGCTGAATAATTTGTCATTGTGATAATTATTATAATTAATGTTAAAATTTTTAAATGTTTCATGATTTATTATTTTTTGGTTTGAACCAATTTTATATGTGGAAGTTAATAATTATAAATCCGGTATTCTCCTGAATTTCTAATTTCTAATTTCCTATTTCCTTATTTTACTTCGATTAGCTCAACTTCAAACACCAGTGTGGAGTATGGTGGAATTGTTTGTCCCCCTCCTCTCTCACCATAAGCAAGTTTTGATGGTATAATAAGTTTTGCCTTTCCTCCAACATTCAAATATGCTATACCTTCTTCCCAACCGGGAATTACCTGACCTTGTCCAAGATTAAATTCGAAAGCTTGTCCACGTTTATATGATTCATCGAATACAGTTCCATCAAGCAACATTCCTTTATAATGAACTGAAACAGTTTTACCTTTTTCAGCTTTAGCACCTGTACCTTTTTCAATTTCAATGTAATATAATCCACTTTCCGTAGGGCTTGTGGTGATATTATTTGTTGCTAGATAATTGTTAAGTTTCTCAATTTCTTCTTTTTCAGATTTTTCAATTATCAATTTTTGTTCTGCTTCATATTCTTCTTTAGTAGAAACAGAAATTAGGCTAACATGAAAAACTATGGTTGTATAAGGAGGAATTTGCTCTCCTCTGCCCTCACCAAAAGCAAGGTGCGAAGGGCAAATCAAAGTAGCAACTCCACCAACTTTCATCATTTTCAAACCTTCGTCAATTCCCTTTCCCATTTGACCAATTCCAACCTGGTAAGGGATTGGTTCCCCTCCGCCATCCATTTCAGAATTATAAAAAGGAAGACTATCCGAAATAAATCTAGCTGAAAATTTAATATTAGCAATATCTCCTTCCTGAGGCTTTCTTTCTTTTCCTGCCACTTCTTCAATATAAAATAGCCCTGTTTGGGTAGGTTTAATACTTATATTGTTATTTGCTAAATAATTATTAAGGATTGTATTCTCTTTCTCAACCATAGCAAGAGTTTCAGCTTTTATTTCACTTTCAAATTCTTCCTTTGTTTTAATATCAACAAGTTTTAAATCAAGAAAGAAAAAGCTTCCACTATCTAAAAAAGGAGGTCTTTGGCTTCCGGCAATTTTAATAAAAAATGAATCTGTATTAATTTTCAAAGTTGAACTATCACCCTTATGCATTGTTGAAATGGCATCGTAAACATCTCCAGCATAAATTGGCTTATTCAATTTAAGTGTTATTGGAGCTTGATTTTGTCTCGTATCAGAGAAGATAGAATCATTTTGAGTTCGATAGATCATTTCAACTGTTATAATATCATCAATAACAGGCATTGCAGAATCAGGATTTGAAATATGAATTTTCTCAAAAAGTCCATAATCAATATTTTTTTCCTTATTCTTTTTAAATTTTTCTATTATAGAACAATTTGTCGTTATGGCAATTATTAGTAGTAATAAAAAATATTTCAAATGTTTCATAAATTGTCTTTTTTTAGTTTGAACCAATTCAATCTTTGGAAATTAAAAATTTGAGATTCGGTATTCGCCTAAATTTCTAATTCTGGGTTTCACACTTCGACAGGCTCA
Source organism: Saprospiraceae bacterium (assembly GCA_021739805.1). Next base: position 3,852 of record JAIPBB010000032.1, read on the forward strand.
GTGCAAGAGTTTCACACTTCGACTCCGCTCAGTGCAAGAGTTTCACACTTCGGCTCCGCTCAGTGCAAGGGTTTCACACTTCGACTCCGCTCAGTTCAAGAATTTCAGGTTTCGCTTCCGACTTCCGACTTCCTTATTTAACTTCTATTAACTCTACTTCAAAAACCAATGGTGAGTATGGAGGAATTGTTTGTCCGCTACCTCTTTCACCATAGCCTAAATTCGATGGAATAATAAGTTTAGCTTTTCCGCCTTCATTCATTAAAGCAATGCCTTCATCCCAGCCGGGAATTACATTTCCTTGTCCAAGTCCAAATTGATAAGGTTCTCCACGTTTATATGATTCATCGAAAACAGTTCCGTCGAGCAACATTCCTTTATAATGAACTTTTACCATTTTGCCAGCTTCAGCTTTAGCACCTGTACCTTTTTCAATTTCAATATAATACAATCCGCTTTGCGTAGGACTTGAATTTATTTTTTTTGATTTAAGATATTTGCTTAGTTTTCCAGCTTCTTCATTTTTAAGCTTTTCAACTTTAGCTTTTTGTTCAGCTTCATAATCTGCTTGTGTTGCTGTGGCGATAAGGTCAACATGAAAAACAATAGTAGTGTAAGGAGGAATTTGGTCTCCTCTGCCTTCACCAAATGCAAGACTTGAAGGACAAATCATTGTTGCAGATGCACCAACTTTCATCATTTTTAAACCTTCGTCAATTCCATCACCCATTTGGGCAGCACCAACCTGGTAAGGAAGAGGCTCTCCGCCACCAGCCATATCTGACGTATAAAATGGAACACTATCGCTAATAAATCTGGCAGAATATCTTATTGTTACTATATCACCATTTGCAGGTGTTGCACCTTTTCCTGCAACTTCTTCAATATAATAAAGCCCTGTTTCTGTAGGTTCAGTAGTAATATTGTTTGATGCAATATATGCTTTAAGTATCATATTCTCTTCTTGCATTTTAGCAACTCTTCCAGCTTCTAATTCACCATCAAATTCTTCTTGCGATTTAACGTCAATAAGTTTTATGTCAAGATAGAAGATACTTCCACTATCAAGAAATGGAGGTCTTTGACTTCCTGCTGTTTTAATAAAGAATGAATCTGTATTAACAATAAATGTTGTGCTATCGCCTTTGTGCATAGTTGTAATTGCTTCGTAAACATCACCAACATAAGTAGGTTCATTCAACTTGATAGTCAATGGTACTGGATTTAATCTTGAATCTGAGAAAACTGAATCATTTTGAGTTCTGTAAACCATTTCCAGGGTCACCATATCACCTAATAAAGGCATCACTGAATCAGGGTTTTCAATATGGATTTTGTAATAAAAGCCTGATTCATGTTTTTTGAAACCAGGATACTCTGAATTACAACCGGCAAGTACTATTGTAAATATACTTAATAGAATTGCACTTTTAAGAATTAATTTTTTCATTTTTGTTATATTAGTTAGTTATTATTTCCATTAGTTCAACATCATAAATTAAAGTGGCTCTCAAAGGTATCTTTTCCTGGTCTCCCAATAAACCAAAAGCCAGGTGTGGTGGGAGAATTAGCTTTGCTTTATCGCCAACTTTCATCAGCATTACACCTTCGTGTAGCCCATTAATTTCGTCACTTTTGTTTAGAAGAAATTCTTTGGGACCATCCTGCTCCGAATTATAACACTTAGTTCCATTAATAAGCTCCACCGAAAATTTAATCTTCACCAAATTACCAGCTTCAGCCTTTAATCCACTTCCCTCTTTGTAAATCATATACCTTAGACCTGTGCCTGTTTTTTTCATATTCCATTTGTGCCGCTCGATATAGCTTTCAATATGTTCATTTTCAACCTTAACCATATGCTGGTTTGCGTATTCTATTGATTTACTAATATCTTTTGGCGGTTCATTCTCCGGAACATCTTTATTGTTTCCACATGCAAACATAAAAACACACAAAATTATAAAAATTAAGCTAATATACTTCTGTTTTGTCATGATTTGGATTAGTATATTTTTTTATTATTTGTGAATTTATTTTTTATTTAGTTCATCTTTATATAAAGGTAAATATCTTTCAAAATTCTTTATTGTTTCTTCCATTGACACATAGGAATTACCACCTGCTGCATTTTTATGCCCTCCTCCATTAAAATGCTTACGAGCAAAATCATTAGCAGAAAAATCTCCTTTCGAACGAAATGAAGCACGGATAAATCCATCTTTTTCAAGAAACAAAACCGTAAATATTATTCCTTTTATTGCAAGAGCATAATTAACAATACCCTCCGTATCGCCTATCTGGTAATTGAATTTATCCATTTCTTCCTTTGTAAGAAAAATATAAGATGAAGAAAATTCATTAAATACTTTCAATTTCTCACTCAAACAATATCCTAATAAACGCATTCTATCTTCTGAAAAATTATCATAAATAGAATTATGAATTTCGGCTGCATCAACTCCCTTCTCAATTAAATCGGCTGTAATTTTATAAGTAATGCTATTATTGCAGGAAAAGCTAAATGAGCCGGTATCAGTACATATTCCAACATATAAACATTCAGCAACTTCTTTATTAATATTGGATTTATAACCAAGTTCACAAATAAATTCATAAAGTAATTCAGCTGTAGAAGAAGCACTTGTATAAGAATATATAAAATCACATGTGCTATCAGGAAGAATATGATGGTCAATTAGTACTCTTTTAGCTTTGGCTTTTTTTAATATTTCAGAAAGTGTATTTAGTCTGTCAGGATGATTGAAGTCTAAGCAAAAAATTATATCTGCATTCTCAATTAAACCATTGCATCGGTTCTCATCATCTTTATGAATATAAATTTCATCACTTTTAGGCATCCAGTTTAGAAAATCCGGAAACTTATCAGGCAATATTACATTCACTTTGCTGAAATGCTGTTTTAACAATATATACAAAGCCAATGATGAACCAACTGCATCACCATCAGGGTTTGTATGCGAAAGAATCACAAAATTTTGTGAATCGTCAAATAGGCTCTTTAAGCGTTCTATTGAATTAAATTTCAAAAGAATAAATTATTAATTTATAATCGAACAGCAAATTTAGAAATATATTTTGAATGGGTTTGAGAAATTATTGAATATTATTAATATTTTTACATCAGCTTAACTACAATATTAATTAAGTGTTTTGAACAAATTCTCAAATTAAAATAAAAAATCAGATGGCAGGAAGAATAACATTTACAATGATTAAACCACAAGCCGTACGATCAGGTCATATCGGGCAAATAATGGCAATTATTAGTGAAGCAGGTTTCAGATTTCAAGCAATAAAATTCACAAGACTTTCAAGAAGAAGAGCTGAAGAGTTTTATGCAGTACATAAAGACAGACCCTTTTTCCCGGATCTTGTTAATTTTATGTGCTCAGGTCCGGTGGTTGCTGCCGTTCTTGAAAAAGATAATGCAATTGAAGATTACCGAAATTTGATTGGTTCAACTAATCCGGCAGATGCAGCTGACGGAACTATTAGAAAACTTTTTGCTGTTTCAATGCAGGAAAATGCTGTTCATGGCTCTGATAGTGACGAAAATGCCATTATTGAAGCAAATTTCTTCTTTTCTTCAATGGAAAGATTTGAGCACACAGAATTGGCTATTGATGATTGATTTTTCTTCTTTATTTCGGCTTCCTTTTTATGGTTATACATTATTTAATGGAAGAGAAAATAGATTAATATTCAATAAATTCCAAAAAACAAAATACAAATCACAAATAAATCACAAACTCCAATATTGAAAAATTCAAACAACATATTTCTAAAGTGATATAATATATTAATTTTCACCACTATAAAGCACACAAACACAAGTTAAATATTTAAATATCAGTTAAATAATATTCAAATTTTTTGGTAATTGTCCCGATAATTATCGGGATGATTAATTGAAAAATATTTGTGATTTGTTTTTGAGATTTGTTATTTCCATTAAATTTGTGGTAGTACTTGCTTTGATTATTCCCCTTCCAAACCCTGATTGTAAGTCTCGAATGTTTTATCATTATAAAAAATTATTACTCTCTCAATAGTTTTTGATTTGGAAGTTTTCTTTTGACTCGAATCAATTTTTTGGGTAATAATATTGCTAAACTTTTCTTCTGATGGTTCAATTATTTTGACTTCTTTTTTAATTTCAGTTTTAATTTCAGGTGGGACCATTTTATCGTTTTTAGCAATTTCTTCCTGTGTAAAAAGATTTGAATTATCAATGCTTTTCATTTTTCCATTACCCGATAATAACCACTCAGAATTTATCTCAGGGAAGCGTTTTAAGATTTTCTGCACGAACTCTAAACTAGGTTTATTTCGACCCGATAAAATATGTGAAATGCTTGAACGCTGGACATCGATTTCGTCAGCAAATTTCGAAGAAGTTAAACCGTTTTCAGCAATTATTTTTTTAAGTCGATCAATCATTTTTGTGAATTTTATTGTTTACAAAAATAACATTTATTAATTACAATCTAAAACAGAAAATTTATTTTACAAATGTAAATTTCAAAAATTCATAATTGTAAATTAACTCAATAATCACAAATGCAAAATCGGAATATAAGCCTTTAATAGCAATCCTTAAGAATAAAACTCAAATAAAAACCATACAAAATAATCAAAATTTAGAGAATCACCATCTAATCTAAATTATAACTTGAATTAAGCTTTGTAAATAACTGGCTATTAGTTTATACTAAAATTTGAGAAGCTAAAAAACTAAAATTGTAAACAGATCATAATATATTGTTTACAATTGTAACACAAAATAACTTTTAGAAAATATAATCGTTAATTACAAATGTAAATTCTATAAAAATTTTATTTTTTCACAAAAGTAAATACCAAAAAACAAAAAAAATAGCCCTGAATTTCAGAGCTATTTTTTTAACTTTTATAATGCTTTTTTTAATACTATTTAAGCATGATTTTTTATATAATTTACAAGTCCTTTTTTACTAAAAATTTTCATTAATTTTTCCGGCAAAGGAGCAAAATTAAACTTCTTCTCCCCTATTTTTATTATACCTGAATTGAAGTCAATTTCAACATTATTTCCTTGTTCAAAAGCATCAACTGCTTCAGGCAAAACTATGATTGGCAAACCTTGATTTACCGACGACCTATAAAAAATTCTATTAACAGATTTAACAATTACAGCTTTTACACCTGCATGAGCAAGTCCAACTGCCGGATGTTCACGTGAGCTTCCACAACCGAAATTTGCTCCTGCAATAATTATATCATCGGCTTTTACATTTTTAGGAAATTCAGGATCAAAATCAATAAAAAGATAAGGCATTATCTTTTCAGGTTCTGAACTATTAATATTATATGTGAGATTGCCGGCAAACATTTGGTCAGTATTCATATTATCAACTTCCGAATAGTTCCATACACCCAAATCAAATCTATTTTCACCTTTCTTAATATCAACAGTGGAACTTTGTTCAATTTTATGAGGATAAATATCATTCGAAATAATTCCTCTTGGGTCAGTGATTTCACCTTTTAATGCCGAATATGCTACAGTTACAGGTGATGCAAGATAAATATTCGATTCTTTATTCCCCATCCTGCCTTTAAAATTACGATTTGCCGTTGAAATCACATTATATCCATCGGCAGGAATTCCCTGCCCTGTTCCAAGACAAGGCCCACAAGATGATGAAAGAACCTGAGCTCCAGATTCCATGAATATTTTAATCAATCCTTCCTCCATTGCCTGCATATAAATTTCTTTTGATGCAGGAATAATAAGAAATTGGAATCCTTGTGGTAGTTTATTTCCTTTAAGAGCCTTTGTAGCTTCTCTTAGATCTTCAAGACGTCCATTTGTACAAGTTCCAATTAAAGCTTGATTAAGTTTAGTTCCTTGAACTTCAGAAACAGATTTAACATTATCAACATGATGTGGAGCGGCTACAAGGGGGAAAATGTCATCAAGATTAATTTCAATTTCTTTTGCATATATTGCATTCTCATCAGCCCAAACTCCTTCAACTTTCTCTCCAATGAAATCTTCCAAGACTTTATCAGCAGGGAAAACAGCATTTTTAGCTCCCATTTCTGAAGCAAGATTTGTGATAGTCATCCTTTGAGCAATGCTAAGATTTTTCACACCTTCGCCATGATATTCAATTGACATATAATCAGCTCCACTTGAACCAATCATACCAATAATCCATAATGAAAGGTCTTTTGCGTAAACACCTTCTTGAAACTTTCCTTTGAGTGTTATTTTAATTGACTCCGGCACTCTAAACCATGTTTCGCCCTGGCTCCATAATCCGGCAGTTTCAGTTCTATCAATTCCGGCAGCAAAAGCATTGAAAGCTCCGGCTGTGCATGTATGGCTATCGCTTCCAACAACCAGCATTCCGGGTTTAGCATATTCAGCCATTATTTGATGGCAAATACCATTTCCAACATCGTGGAATTTCTTAATTCCATGATTCTTTACAAAATCACGAATACTTTGATAATCATTTGCTAGTTTAGCGTTGGTTGGAGGTGCATTATGATCAAGTACAATTAAAACTTGATTTGGGTCAGAAATTTTAACACCACCCATCTTTATAAATGTTTTTTCTATGCTTGCTGTATTATCATGAGATAAAACAATATCAGGCTTTTTGAAGACTATACTTCCTTTATCAGCACCAAATATTTTCTCAGCAAATGTTTTTCCTGTCATATTAAAATTCATTTTAGATTAATACAATTTTAAGGCACAAATGTATTGTAAATTGTTGAATTTTTAGATGATTGATAGATGAATTTTATTGATGTAAGATGCAGGAAATATATAGCTATGGCAAGGAAACTCCATATATCAAACAACAAATAACAAATAACAAATAACAAATAAATTCCAAAAAAAATAAAATTCAAAAATCCAAACAGTTTAAAATTTAGTAATTTGAAAATTTTGAATATATTCTATATCGGTAAATTTTGTTTATAGAGGGATGCAAGTATTAGGTTTCAGGTTTGACAACAATTTAACAATTGAACAATCGAACAATTTAACAATTGAACATCTACAACAAACCCCTCTGCCATAATGCAGCCAAATCCATTAATATAGCCACGGAATAATGGATTAATATTCCCAGAAATACAGATTTACCTTTTAGACTAAGGGTTCCAAGAATAAAACCGGCAAATATGGCTGCAATGGTTTCAGGTAAAGGTTTTCCAAAATGAATCATACAATATGGAATCATCATAAATAATACTGAATAGAAACCAAAACGTTTTTTTAATCCATGAACCATAAAACCACGAAAGAAAAACTCAAGTGCGATAAATTGTATTAAATAAAGCAATTGCCAAATCCAAAAGTTTGGCCATAAATTCTCACCATATAAAAGTCTGTAAAAAGGATATTTTAGTTGAAAGCCTTTAGTTGTGGAAAGCCACAACACTAAAGGAATCATAATGATGAGTAATAAAACATATATTTTGTAATCCTTATAAAACTCTCCAATTCTTAATCCGTAATCTCGTAGATTCTCTTTAAAAACCAGTTTTATTGAAAGAGCAGGAATAATAAAGTAAAACAGGAAAACAATTGAAACCCAGTATCCAAGTTTGAATAATCGGGAATTGGGATTGCTTTCAATTAGCACTTTTAATTTTTCACCCAAAGCGGGTAATCCAATAGCATCAAGAAAATCTACGCTAAGCCTATAACCGGGAAATTTTCCAAGATACTCAATAAAAAGAAGTGAAAAAGCCGAAATAATGACTATATATAAAACTTTAAAATCGAATTTATTAGAGTTTTCAATCTGATTAAATGCAGCAGACTCAGATTGAGCATCATAAAATGTCTTTACGAAAAGTTTATATAGAGTTGATTTAAGCATAGAAATTAGTCTAAACAAAAAAGTCCCGATAAAATCGGGACTTTAAAATATCATTAATTTATTTACTTTACTTTATTAAATATCCATTCATCTCCATCTTCATCTTCTAACCATAACTCATTCTTTGTTAGTCGAAGTATATCAACTGACCAGTCATCGCTTAAAGTATCATCTTTATCAGGCTCAAAATCAATTGATTCTTTTCCAGTACCCCATGCCCATGTTGCTTTAGTTTTAAATTTATCACCATCCCATTCAACAGTTTGAGTAAAGTCTCCTCCTTTTTCAAATTCCCAAAAAACATCAGCATCAGGACTATCTCCATCAATTTCATCTAATTCCCATTCAGCAGTTAAACGCATTGTTTTGGTCCTTAAACTAAAAAACGGACCATCAGCATATTTACCACAACTTTGAAATGCAGGTAATATAAATGCGATTACAATTACTAATGCAAATACTCTTTTTAATTTTTTCATTTTTTTATGTTTTAATTATTATAAATTACTTTTGTTTTGCATGACAAATATATAACATTTTTTTCAAAAAAAACCCTTTGTTAAAAAAAAATATAACTTATTAACGCATTATTAGCATAATAGTTACAAATTATTCACACCTTTAATCCTGTGCTTTATCTTTCAAAAGAGGAACAAAACTAAACAAACCATGTTCAGTTTTATCAAACTTTGTTTCAGATATCCTTTTTATACATGTCATTTTTTGAGTGTGTGAAGCACCCACAGGAACAATAAAAATTCCTCCAATTGCTAGTTGTTCGAGCAAAGCCTTAGGAATATATGGTGCTGCAGCTGTAATAATTATTTTATCGAAGGGTGCATAAGCCTCGAGACCTTTATAACCATCACCATAAAATAATCGCGGATTGTAACCAATAGAAGGAAGAAATTCTTTTGTTTTTTTATAAAGATTATGCTGCCTTTCAATAGTAAAAACCTTAGCTCCCATTTCCAGGAGAACACATGCCTGATATCCAGAACCTGTACCTATCTCTAATACTTTATCTCCTTTTTTTATTTCTAATAATTCTGTTTGAAATGCAACCGTATAAGGTTGAGAAATGGTTTGTCCCGAGCCTATTGGAAATGGTTTGTCCTGGTAAGCAAATTCAAGAAAAGAGGAATCCATAAAAAAATGACGAGGAATAGCCTCAATTGCACTTAATACCTTTTCATCCTTAATACCTTTCCGGCGAATTTCTTCAACTAATTTTTTTCGTAAACCTTTATGTTTGAAAGAATCTATCATTTATCAACAATAATATTTTTGATTTGTTTAAATTTTCTACAAAAGTAGGTTTTTGAGTAATCTGAATTCACTAAATTCGCAAAAAAAAATATTATGCTAAAAATTGGAGTTTTAGGTGCAGGACATCTTGGGAAAATACATATCAAATGTATCAAGGAAATTGAAAAATATGAACTTATTGGATTTTATGACCCAAATACAGAAAATGCCAATAGTGTTGAAAAAGAATTTGGAATTAAAAAGTTTGACGATATAAACTCACTACTTCAGGAAGTTGACGTTATTGACATAATCACTCCGACAATATCTCATTATAAATGTGCATCTCTAGCCCTGAAAGCATTAAAACATGTTTTTATAGAAAAGCCTGTTGTGGCAAGCCCGGAAGAAGCGAAAAAATTAATCGAATTGACAAACGAAGCTAATGTTAAAGTTCAGATTGGTCATGTTGAAAGATTTAATCCTGCATTTATTGCAGCATCTCCACATTTTGACGATCCTATGTTTATTGAAACTCATCGATTAGCACAGTTTAATCCAAGAGGGACAGATGTTCCGGTCGTTCTTGATTTGATGATTCATGACATTGATATTGTTCTTAGTGTTGTAAAATCAAATATTAAAAAAATCAGTGCCAGTGGAGTGGCGGTTGTTAGCGATACTCCTGATATTGCCAACGCCCGGATTGAATTTGATAATGGTTGTGTTGCTAATCTTACAGCAAGCAGATTGTCGATGAAGAATATGAGAAAATCAAGATTTTTTCAACGTGATGCTTATATTTCAGTTGATTTTCTTAACAAAAAAGTTGAAATAATAAAACTCAAAGATGTAATCAATGAAAAAGACCCCTTTGCAATGATTATAGATTTGGGTGAAGGAAAAGGCTCAAAGCAAATTATTTTCGAGAATCCTTCTGTTGAACCAACAAATGCAATTAAGTCTGAACTTGAATCTTTTTATCATAGCATTGTTAATAATAGTATCCCTGAGGTAACTATTAATGATGGGTATTATGCTCTTGATGTAGCTAATAAAATCATAGAAAAATTGAATATTTCCTAAGTTCACAAAAATATTATTTAACCGCAATATTAATTATTTAACAACGTTAGTCTAATTAAATAAAGAGAAAAAGATTTTAATGTATCGCCTGTTGCACAAAAATTATAAAATTTTATCATTATTCATCATAAGCTTATTAGTAGTTTCGTGTGAAATTATTAATCCTGATGACCCTATCCCCACTTATATAGAAATCAACGAAATAAATCTTAAAACAGTTTTAGGGCAAGGCACAGCTTCGCATTTAATTACTGATGCATGGGTTTATATTGACGATAAAGCAATCGGTGCATTTGAGCTTCCGGCAAGGTTTCCAGTTCTTGCCGAGGGTGTACATAAAATATCAATAAAAGCAGGCATTAAACTTAATGGAATTGCAGCAACCCGTGCTTATTATCCACTTTACAAACCAATTACAGCAAATATTACTTTTATTAAAGATAAAGTTATTATTCTTGATTCAATATTAGATTTGACAACTTCCTATTATGATAATGTTGGTTTTGAATGGATGGAAGATTTTGAAGATGGAGGAGTTTCTCTAGATTCAGTTTCTGGAAGCGATTCCCGTATTAAAATTACTCCACAAGGACAGGGATTTGATGGTGGAGCTGGTGGTGTTATAAATTTAGATAGAACTTTAAACATTATCACTTTCAAAGCTGAATCATCTGAAAAATATGTTTTACCAAGAGGAAATGCCCCGGTATTTCTTGAGATTAATTATAAAACAGACTTCCCATTGGGAATTGGAGTTTATTCTTATAAGTCAGGATATAGGGTTACTCACCCAATTGCAGTGATAAATCCAAAAAGTTATTGGAATAAAATCTATATAAATCTTACACGTGCAGTTAGTAGTGCGGTTGACGCTGACAATTACAGTATATTTTTCGAGACAGAATTAGATGACGCTACAAACGAAGGAGAGATTTTTATCGACAATATTAAATTAGTGTATATTAATTAATGATATAATGAATAAAAAACTTCAGGTTATTAAATATCTTATTGCAGATTTGATTTCTGCAACTATAGCCTGGGGAATATTCTTCATTTACAGAAAATATGCTGTTGACCCAAATATTATTAACAACCTCAACGAAATTTTTTCAGATAATAAATTATATCTTGGATTATCAATAATTCCATCTCTTTGGATACTATTATATTTCCTAACAGGAACTTACAATAAAATTTTCAGGAAATCTCGTTTAAAGGAATTAGGTCAAACACTAATAATTTCTATTATTGGAGTAACAGTTATTTTCTTTTCCTTAATCCTTGATGATATCGTTGTTTCATACAAAGGTTATTACCAATCTGTTTTGGTGCTTTTCTTATCACATTTTACAATAACTTTTTTATTCAGATTTATACTATCATCACGTACGGCTTATCTTATTCATAATAAAATTATAGGTTTTAACACAATTATTATTGGAAGCAATGGAAAAGCAACTGCTATATATAATGAAATTGAAAGCCAATTCAAATCGTCCGGGAATAAATTTGTTGGATTTGTCCATGTAAATAATGGAAACGGGCACACACTCACCAAACACTTACCCCACCTTGGCAGCTATAAAGATTTGAAAAATATTATCCAGGAAAATAAGGTTGAAGAAGTAATAATTGCTATTGACCCCATTGAACACGAAAATATTGGACATATTTTAACAATGCTTGAACAGTCGAATGTTGTTATTAAAGTTATTCCAGATATGCACGATATTTTACTTGGTTCTGTAAAGATGACTTCAATATTTCATGCACCTTTAATCCACATTTATCCAGATATAATGCCTGCATGGCAGAAATCTGTTAAAAGAGCCATTGATATTGTTGCATCAATATTTTGGTTGGTTTTTCTATCACCTTTATATCTTTTCACAGCAATAGGTGTTAAATTGTCATCAAAAGGACCTTTGTTTTATAGCCACGACAGAGTTGGACTTCATGGAAATACTTTTAAAATGCACAAATTCCGTTCGATGGTGGTTGATGCTGAGAAAGATGGTCCGCAGCTTTCATCAAAAGACGATAACCGAATCACCAGTTTTGGAAAATTTATGCGTAAAGTTCGACTTGATGAAATTCCACAATTTTATAATGTTTTAATTGGAGATATGTCACTTGTGGGTTACAGACCCGAAAGACAGTATTTTATTGACCAAATTACTAAAACCGCACCTCACTATAACCTTTTGCTAAAAGTTAAACCAGGAATAACATCATGGGGACAAGTAAAATATGGTTATGCTGAAAATGTTGAAGAAATGATTGAACGTCTCAAATACGACATTCTTTATATTGAAAATATGTCACTCGCAACTGATTTCAAAATTCTGATTTACACCTGCCTGATTGTTATTATGGGAAGAGGAAAATAACAAAATTCTAAAAATACATTAGAAAAATTTAAAAACAAATTCATACTTGACTATTTGAAAATAAGTCTTTTCAATTTGAATAAATATTCACTGGTTCATTTGAATAATTATTTTTTCTGATTACAATATTTATTTCTTTGATAAAGCAAAAAAATGTAGTTTTGTTAAAATTATTTTCTATTAAATACAACTAAGTAATTGTAGATGAGTATTACGTATTAATAACGAATAATAAATTAAAAATAAAAAAAATTGTATTTATTATAAACCTTAAAAAATATGCTTCCAAAAATATTTATTGTTGAAGATGATCTAATATTTGCCAGAATTATTCAAAAATCATTAGAAAATGAAGATTATGATATTGAAGTTTTCAATAATGGAAAAGATGTTTTAGATAACCTTCATAAAAATCCTGATATCATTAGTCTTGATTACAATTTACCGGATATGCTGGGCACTGAAATACAAAAAAAGATTATAGCCTATAGCTCTGATATTTCAATAATAATTTTATCAGGACAAGAAGATTTGAATGTTGTTGTTGAAGCATACAAACTTGGTGCAAAGAGCTATATCATTAAAAATAATAACGCCTTAGTTGAACTAAAAAATGCGATTAATAATGTTGCTGAAAAAATAAAATTAAAAAATGAAGTAGAACAACTTAAAGATGAATTAATTGACAGAAATAAATATTCATCAATAATAGGCGAAAGCCCCGAAATATTAAAAATCCTTAAGCTTATCCAAAAAGTTGAGAAAACAAATATTCTGACTATGATTACCGGTGAAAGCGGTACAGGAAAGGAAGTTGTTGCAAAAGCTATACATTATAATTCTGATAGAAAACGAAAACCTTTTGTTGCAGTTAATGTAGCTGCTATTCCACCTGATCTTATCGAAGATGAATTGTTTGGTCATGAAAAAGGAGCATTTACAGGAGCATCATCAAAACGTAAAGGTAAATTTGAAGAAGCTCACACCGGCACTATTTTTCTTGATGAAATTGGAGAAATGGAATTGAATCTACAAACTAAATTGCTAAGAGTTTTACAGGAAAGCCAGATTTCAAGACTTGGCAGTAATAAAGTTATTAATATAGATGTTAGAGTAATAGCTGCCACAAACAAAAATCTTGGCCAAAGAGTCAAAGAAGGGAAATTCCGTGAAGATTTATATTATAGAATACAGGGATTTTTAATTCACCTACCTCCCCTAAAAAATAGAGGAAATGACATAATCCTGTTGGCAAATCATTTTCTTAAAAGTTGCATAAAATCTAACAAACTACCTGAAAAAACTTTTGACGCATCTGCGATAAAAAGCCTGCTTGAACACAATTGGTCAGGAAATGTAAGAGAATTAATCTCAGTTGTCGAAAGAGCAACTCTTATTAGCAACACAAATATTATTACTAGTTCCGACTTGATTTACTCAGAATCAATATTGTCTTAATTTTTATTTGATTTTATTTCAAAATAATCATTTGATTTATGGAGAAATGCAAAAAAGACAGGGAGCAATGAAACGCCCCCTATCTTTATAATCAAACCTAAAAAACAAAAACTATCTTTTAAGTAACTTTAATCCTTTTGTATATTTACCACTTTGCTTTAATGTAAGCAAATAATAACCATTACTAAGATTTTCACTATCAGTATATTGATATTCGTTACTTCCTTCAGTTGGTGTTATAGTTTCACTAAAAACCAACTGTCCTCTAATATTATAAAGCAAAACTATTACAGCTTCTTTAGATGTAGCATCAAACTTAATACTAAAATCATTTCTAAAGGGATTTGGACTAACAGTTGAAATTAAAATCTCTGATTCATGCGATAAGACATTAACTGCAACAGGAGGATAATACTTAAATTTTCCATCGTAATCAGTTTGTTTTAAACGATAATAAATTGTACCACTGATTTTATCATCATCAATTGTGGAGTATTCGTTGATTGAATTACTGTTTCCGGCACCTTTAACGTTAATAATAAATTTCCAGTTTGAAGCATCTATTGATTTTTCAATAGTAAAATAATCATTATTAGTTTCAGAAGCAGTACTCCAGCTTATCTCAACTTGATTATTAAGGTATTCTGCATTAAACTTCAATAATTCAACAGGAAGTTGTCCTCCCCCATCAGGGTCTTCACCAACAGTCCAATCAGAAAAATGACTAATATTTGAGGCAGTTACAGTATTATTTATTGGGTCAACTACCCCACCAACATTTGTCCAGATATTGTTGTAATAACAGAATAAATTAAGATTCATTTCAGTAGCGCCATTTAATTCACTATCCTGATAATAAAATACCATTTCTACATTATCAGGTTGATTTTCAGGCTCTATAGTCATATATCTTTTAATAAATAGCTTTCCTGCAGGTTTATCAGCATGAACTTTTCCTCTTTTTATTTTTACACTTGTATTGCCGGGTGCATTGCTACCATTTGATTTAATCTTTAATCCCGGCTCACCCTCATCATTGCTCCCAAACTCAACATAAACATTAGATGCAATTGGCACTACAGTTGGCATGTCAGACAAATTGTATGTTCCGGCTGAAGATTGAGTATTTGGGATGCTTTTCCAATGTTCCACTCTATTTGTTCCATCTTCCAGGTAATCTGTTCTTTCATAATTGGCGTCTGACATGTAGGTAGAAGCACAGCCAACATTGTCAATTACTGTGTTATTACAATACAATTTAACATATTGTTTGTTTCCAAGCGACCAACCGGGATTAGGAATCTGTAAATCATAATCTAATGCAGAAGTTGGAGTTTTATTTCCCGAATTTCTTACTGCAATAACAAAAAAGCTATCGGGTTCAATAGTACCTGACAAATTACAGGTTACATATTTTTGATTATTATTGTTGTCAAACAATTTAATATTACAGTTTGACAAATCAATAGCTGAATCAGCCAGATTATACAACTCAATAAACTCATTTTTGTAATTGCTGTAAACACCTTTGGCAGAATATTCTGTAATAATTAGCTGACCATTTCTGGGATTTGTAATATATTGACTTGGTGGTGGTGCAGAAGATGATGAAATTGTTAGTTTAATATTCGACTTTATGCTAGTTGTGTATAGATATGTTTGTGAATATGTACCATCCCAATACCTATATCTTGCACTTGAAGATGAATATGAGTAATTATATTTTGGATAATCATAAGTCCAGGATTCATTTTCTTTAACAATAAGTATTTGTAAATTATCACTGTTATTATATTCAAATGTATTATCCAGAGTAATTTCATTCCAACCAATTGAATTATTAGGGAATGCTCCTGAATAAACCAGCGAATACCCTGCTAGGCTATAATTGCCATAATTTAATTGAGTAGCTGATGTATGCATCATATAAATTTTCACATTATTAATAACAGTGCTATTACTACCAGACTGTTTATCAAAAGCTAGTTTTGCGATATCACCCGACTGAGAAATTTCACTTTGTAAATAAATAACTTCATAAACTGAATTGTCATAATAACGGTTTATTGGTAAACTAGTATAATTAGTTCCTGTCCCAATAGTTAATGCTGTTTCTCCTTTTCCTAAAGTTTCAGCTTTAATATCTTTTGTTGAATAAAAATTATTTACAAAAAATATTACAATTGCTGTTAATATAGCAAATGCACCAATGATAATGGCAAATTTTACAAGGCTAAATTTTACCTTTAATTTTGCTGATGATTTTAAATTTGCTCCCATGATTTTGAATTTTTGATTAAAAAATTAAAATGATTTAAAGTTAAAAAAATGTGAATTTTCAATAAGACACAAAAATACCATGCCAAATTCCAAATAGCAAGTTTATTTCTCACATTAATCAATATTCCTTTTTTGAGAATAAGCAATCAGATGTCAGGCATACAGTCAAAATTATTACTATAACTGCAAAAATTTTATTTTTTATGCTGATGGATTTTTTAGTTTTTAGAAAAAATTATGCAAATATTTTTAAATAAAACAATAGATTATTTTATTTCAGGCATTAAAAATTCTCTATTTGGCACAAAAAAAGCCCTTCCAGAGAAGAGCTTTTTAATACAATTTTTATAGTAATTATTTTATTATCATTTTTTTGGTAACTTGAGAATCACCAGCAGTAATAGTATAGAAATATAAACCTGGTTCTAAATCATTACAATTGATTTTTACTGAGTTTGTACCAGCATGTAAATTTGTTTCAATCGTAGAATTTACTTTTTGTCCAATTACATTATGAATCTCTATTAACACAGGAGAGCTTTTATCAGTTGTAATCTCAACAAAAGTAAAGCCGGAAAAAGGATTAGGATAATTCTGAGAAACACTAAAACTTGAACTACTATTTTCAATAATTCCAGGATTTGTAACAAAATCTGACTCTAAAAACTCAATCCCTTTAACATATTTATGATTTACAGGACTAAGAGGATCTATTCCAATATCAATTTTTGACATTGGAATTGTATAAGTTCCACTATTTGATAATATAATGTTTGACATAAAATGGAAATAGCAATCAGCATCTAAAGGTGTTCCCAAAGTAAAATTTGTAGCTACAGTTCGTTTACCCGTAATTACATCTAATCCTGCTACATAAATATCAGGATAAAGATTTATAAGGTAACCATTAGCATTTGCACCTGCAATATTAGTATCAGTATCAGTCCATGATGCAAATATTTTACTTCCATCAGTAGTTCTTCCTGCCTGTAATCTTAAATCCCAACCAGTTGCATCAGTACCGGTACCATAACCTGATTCATCGGCTGCAACATCCAATGTATATGTTTTTCCAAGATAAACAGCTGCCCATCCTGTTGATGTTGTGTGAACATCAAATATTGGATTTGCGAAATCCGGTCCAGCAACATAAAATGAATAACCCAAAGAATCGTTGTGATTAGATGATGCTGCATTAACAAGTGCTACTAAATGTAAGTCACCATTTGCATCAACAACACCGTCAACTTTGGTTGTAAATACTGGGCGACTAGTTGTCATTCCCTTCATATTTTGTAGTCTATCAGTAATAACCGGAAGAGTTGAAAAATCAAAAACCGGCATTTGACTCCAATTAGCTCCACTATCAATTGTTTTCCATACAAGTGGTTGACGTGAACGTACATCTACTGTTGCATCTCGTCCTATTGTCCATAGATAACCAGTTACTCCGTCGCTTGACCAGGCTGTGTTAAAATGCCAATAATAAACAATATCACTACCATTTGCGTCTTTAGCAAAAGATGCAGTTAATTTTGTTGTTGACCAATCAAATTTACTTTGAGTAGAATTAAATGCTCCTGTCACAAGATAAATAGTATCCATAGTAAAAGTGGGATCATTATCAGTGTAACCACAACTACTAACATGAACTTTATCACCAACAGTTTCCATTCCCATTCTAATTAAAGCACCGTAAGATGGCAAATAAATTACATTTTTGTTTGTTCCATCTACTTGGGCAGAACCAAAGTAATTATTGTCCCATAAACTTGTAGCTGCTCCATTGTGTGAAGGTCCGCAAAATGTTACAAAAGCATTATCAGGATTCGTATTTCCGGTTGGATTATAAATAGTTCCTGAAGGATATCTGTGGTTAAAAACAGCAGCATTACTTAGCACTACCATACTTGACCATGTATCACCACCATCTTCTGATGTTGATGAAACTATATCACCTGATGATACACCAATAACATTTGGATCTGCCCTGTGAGTAGCAAGCAAAAGCCCAAGACCTTCATCTGCAGTCATACAAGTTTGTTGCTCAACTAAAGCTGTGTAAATGTTTGCTGAAGAAGAAATAAGCACTGAAGAAATAGCTCCTTTTGAGTTTGCAACGTTGTTATTCAACGGAGCAACTTGTTTATAACCAGGAACATCTACTGAAGATTTTTGTGGAGTTGGCTTTGTATCCAACTTGAAATCGGCTTTGTAATTTGCTTGTCCAAAAACAAAAGTACCAATTCCTAATACCCATACTAATAGAAGTAATCTTTTTTTCATAATCGTTCTTTTAATTATTAATTATTCTTTATTTGTGCATTGTGTAAATGCAAAAATACAAATTTTAATCAATACTAAAAATTATTAATGAAAAATGTTGACATTAATTGTATTGTTAAAATGAGTGCCCGACTTGGTAGTTATCGATATGGAGTAATTAAAGCACCTGGAATTATTAATTAGGTAGTTAGTGTCTTTATGCAAACCCGACAAATTTTCGATTTTTCAGTGAGCTTTCAATTCAAAGTAGTTTTCTTTATGACACTAGTTATTAATACAGAAGAATTTTGATAAACCATTTTAATAACAACAAAAATTTAGGCTCTTTTAGATAAAAACAATTTCATTTCGCTAATAATGAAATCAAAGTCTACTTTTGTAATAAAAAATTTATTGAGTTTGGTTTTTGTTATTACAACAAACATAATAAAGGCAAATATTGATGAAACCGAGTAAGCAACCGATGCAGTAATTCCGGCTCCAATAATACCATATTTTGGAATCAGGATAATTCCTAACACAAGAGTAAATACAAAACCAA